>PLNZ01000161.1 GCA_003142915.1 Ignavibacteriales bacterium
ATCTCAATCAAACCCCAAAATTTCGCAGTTTATTCAGGTAATGACAATGAAACTCTTCCAATAATGGCGCTTGGAGGTGTTGGAATAATTTCAGTCTTCTCGAATGCTTATCCGAAAGAACTTAAAAGGCTTACTGATGCAATTTCTAAAAATGATCCGGCATTAGCCCGTGAGCTGAATAATAAATATTTAAGCATGATGAATGCTTTATTCGTGGAAACAAGTCCTGTCCCGATTAAATATGTTATGAGTAAGTTAGGATTATGCGAAAACATTCTTCGCCTGCCTTTAATTCCGGTTACATCAAAAGTCGAGAGGATATTGGATGAAGAAATGAAAAAATTATCAACTTAAAATACCCGGAAGAAAAAATGAGTAGCAATTTAAAATACGGCTTGATAGGATCATTGGGCAGATTGGGTTCCGAGGTTAGAAATGTATTCACTGAAAAAGGCTTTAAACTTGTTTTTGAATACGATATTGAGGGTGAAAAGTTTACAGAAAAACCCGACGTACTTATCGACTGCTCTCTTCCCGGTGTATTTAGTAAAACCATTTCATTTATAGGCAGGTTTAATGTCCCGCTAGTTATTGCAACTACCGGACTTAATGATGAAATGATAACCAGTTTGAAAGAAATTTCAAAAGATTTACCTGTCGTTCAAAGCTATAATTATTCTATAGGTATCCAGATCCTGTTAAAGCTTACGGAAATAGCTAAAGAAATACTGCCCGGCTGGGATGTTGAGATTACTGAAACCCATCACAGGTTTAAAAAAGATAAGCCTTCCGGAACAGCCAAAATGATAAAAGAGGTTTTTAATGACCGGGATGTAAATATTTCATCATTACGGCTGGGAAATGTAGCGGGGGATCATACAGTTTACTTCGGCGGTTTGGGTGAGGTGCTTTCCATAACCCATAGCGCTACGTCCAGAAGGACTTTTGCCGAGGGAATATTACGTTCTGCGGAATTTGCGGTTAATCAGAAGAATGGATTTTATTCATTCCATGATGTAATGTTTAGTAAATAAAATTTAATAATAACTATAAAAAGATTTTATGGATTCATACGAGATTATAAATTATATATCAAATTCTGTTAAAAAAACTCCTGCCAGAGTTTTTATTCAGGGAGAATTGGACAAAATAAATTTCGACGGATTGGATTTTTTCGGGAGCAATGAATTCGGAATTATATTCTGCGAGAATAGTGAATTTGAAACCCTTTACAATGCGAATAAGCAGTATATCAAAAAAATTAAAGTAGAAATAGACAGAAGAAATTCCGCTATTCCGCTTGCTGATTTAACAAAGTATAAAGCCCGTATTGAACCCGGGGCTATTATAAGAGATTTAGTAGAGATTGGAGATAATTGTGTAATTATGATGGGTGCCATAATAAATATCGGCGCAGTTATAGGCGAAAAAACAATGATTGATATGAATGTAGTTATAGGTGGAAAGGTAATCATCGGGAAAAATTGTCACATTGGCGCCGGCGCTATATTAGCTGGTGTAATAGAGCCGCCAAGCGCTGATCCTGTTATTATTGAAGATGATGTGTTAATCGGCGCTAATGCTGTTATATTGGAAGGTGTGAAAGTCGGAAAGGGAGCTGTAATTGCTGCCGGTTCGGTAGTGGTCAAAGATGTTGAGCCTTTATCAGTTATGGCAGGTGTCCCGGCAAAATTGATTAAAAAGGTTGATGAAAAAACAAAAAGTAAAACCCAATTAATAGATGAACTTAGGAAATTATAATTTTGAATTTTATTTGAACTAACCATGTCGATTATTGTACAGAAATACGGTGGAAGCAGTGTTGCTGATCCTGAAAAGATTAAAAAGATTGCACAGTTAATTTCTAATGTAAAAAAAGAAGGACATGATGTTGCTGTTGTTGTATCGGCAATGGGTAAAACAACGGATTCTTTAATTGAACTTGCAAAGCAGGTTTCAAGTGAACCGCCGAAACGTGAAATGGATATGCTTCTTAGTACCGGCGAAAGAATTACCATGTCTTTATTATGTATGGCATTAAATAATCTCGGCATTGATTCTGTTTCCTTGACAGGCTCACAGGCAGGTATTATTACCAATGACAGGCATAATGATGCCAGAGTTATCGAAATAAGGCCTTTCAGGGTACTGGATGAACTTGAAAAGGGAAAAGTAGTTGTAGTAGGCGGTTTTCAGGGTGTAAGCTATAGACGGGATATAACGACTCTTGGAAGAGGCGGTTCAGATACTACCGCTGTAGCTTTAGCTGCCGGTTTGAATGCCGAAAGATGTGAAATTTATTCCGATGTTGACGGCGTGTATTCGGCTGACCCATCCATAATTAAAGATGCTAAACATCTTCCCGAAATTTCTTATGAACAGATGCAGGAAATGAGTGAAGCAGGAGCAAAAGTATTGAACGCTCAGGCAGTCCAGTTTGCAAAGGAAGCTCAAATTGCAATTTATGCAAGAAGCACTTTTCAGCAGGGCAGGGAAACTATTGTTAGAAAATTTCCTTCTGGTCTTTCCAAAGGCGTTAAAGCAGTTGTTTATGAAAATGATATATCTAAAATCGAATATTTTAACAATGACGATGAAAAATCAATTTCATTATTACGCTTTCTTGAACAAAGACAAATCCCGATTAAAGAATTCAACTACTCAAAAGTTGAAAACGGGAATAAAATTTCATTCCTGGTTTCGGAGAAAAATATTTACAATGTAGAAAAAATAGAATCTGAACTAACGGCTGAATTCGGTAATTGCTTAAAGATTGAGCATGGCTTTGGAACTGTCTCGCTAATCGGTGATGGAATTAATAAAGACAATACCATTTTGTTGGAAACATTATCCATTTTACAGAAAGAAAAAGTTAAAATACACGGTGTTGCAACTACGTCTTTCCGAATTTCCTTTCTACTTGAAAAAGCTCTCGTAAAAAATACTGTCCTTTTGTACCACAACCGCTGGATAGAAGAGAAAGTTTAGGCTATTTTTACAGTTAAAAAAAAATACTTACAATCAAGTGAAAATAATCGTTCAAAAATATGGCGGTAGTTCTGTAGCTGATGCTGAGAAAATAAAAGCTGTCGCTGTAAAGATCTCAAAAAAATTAAAAGAAAAAGCCAAGCTGGTAGTTGTTGTTTCCGCAATGGGAAAAACTACCGATAATTTAATTAAACTTGCTAAAGAGGTTTCAAATAAATCAGTTCCGCGGGAACTTGATATGCTTCTAACAACAGGCGAGCAGGTTTCTGCTTCTCTTCTTGCAATGGCATTAAATGATATTGGTATAAAGAGTAAGTCGTTAAATGCTTTTCAGGCAGAAATAATGACTACAGGCGATTACATGCAGGCGAGAATAAAGAATTTAAAAGCAAAAAGAATAAAAGATCTGCTAAAAGAAAATGATGCGCTAATTGTTACAGGTTTCCAGGGTATTACTGAAGATGGCGAAATTACTACACTCGGTAGAGGCGGTTCGGATACATCTGCAGTAGCGCTTGCGGTGGCTTTAAATGCAAAATGTGAAATTTACAGCGACGTTGCAGGCATATATACTACCGATCCGAGACTGCATCCGGCAGCAAAGAAATTAAAATATATCACTTATGATGAAATGCTGGAAATGTCCAGTCTTGGAGCAAAAGTACTTCACAGCAGGTCTGTAGAAATAGCAAAAAAATTTGGAATTACAATTTACTGCGGTTCAACATTTTCCGACGAGGAGGGAAGTTACGTAATGAAAAATAATATAGAGCAGCCTATAGTTTCCGGTTTAAGCGTTATGGATCATCAAACACAGGTTACTTTATCAAATCTGCCAATGGATAATAATTTGGTACAGCAAATTTTTGAAAAGGTTGCCAGGGAAGGATTAAATGTTGATATGATTTCCGTTATAAGTAATTCCGGGCTGAATATTTCATTTACCATTGTGGAAGAAAAGAAATCTCATGTTGCAAAAGCGCTAACCCTTATATTAAAGGATATGAAGGGATTTAATATACATTATAATTCAGGGTATTCAAAAATTTCTATCGTTGGTATTGGGATGAAATCAAGCAGCGGTGTTGCATCTAAATTTTTCAAAGCGCTTGAAAAGGTTCCTCTTTCACTCGTTACTACTTCGGAAATAAAAATTTCATGCCTTGTTGAAGAAAAGTTTAAGGAAAAAACTGTTAAAGCTCTTGTTACTGCATTTGATTTGTAAAATTTGTTTATAAGTGAGTACCCTGCTCTAAAAGAATATGGAAAGCTATTATGAAAATTAGCCCTATCGAGTTGAGACACAAGCTTCATCAAAACCCGGAAATTGCATTTCATGAATTTGCCACAACTAAATTATTAATTGAGAGCATTAAAAGGTTCGATGTTTCAAAAAAAATTAAAATTCATATTCCTTATAAAACAGGACTGTTAGCCGAATATAAAGTAAACAACGATAAGTACCTTTTATTCCGGGCTGATATTGATGCGCTTCCTATTAAAGAAGAAAATAATATAAAGTTCAAATCAAAAAATGAATTTATGCATGCTTGCGGACATGATGTGCATACATCGGTATTATTCTCTTTCTTACAATACGTATTATCAAATAAGATTCAAAAAAATATTTTGTTCTTGTTCCAGCCTGCAGAGGAAAACGGCGGCGGAGCAATGGATTTTTATAATACGAAGGTATTTGATAAGTTTAAAATCCTAAATGCTTTTGCGCTTCATGTAACGGACGAATATTCTTTCGGAACTATCGCGAGTACAAACGGAGTTTTATTTGCCTCATCTTTAGAAATTGATGTTGATTTCAACGGTGTAAGTTCCCACGTTGCTTTCCCCACAGAAGGGAAGAATGCCTTTAATGCGCTAAGATTGTTTTTAGATTCGGTAGATAAGATTCCCAAAGATATAAAGCAACCTTTTGTATTTGGTGCCGGTAAAATAATTTCAGGAGAAGTCAGGAATATTGTCCCCGGATATGCAAGATTGGAAGGTACTATAAGAGGTCTTAGCAGTAAAAAATCATTGGATTTTTACAATAAATTAGAAAAAATTTTATTTCATATTGAAAAGATTACCGGTGTAAATATCATGTGTAAAAAGGGCGCACATTATCCTGAAGTTATAATAGACTCAAAACTTTATAACAAAATAATTCCTGCACTTGAATCAAAATTTAAATATATTGACTGTGGCTATAAAATGACCGGCGAAGATTTCGGTTTCTTCTCTCATAAATTCCCTTCCTTCATGTTTTGGTTGGGTACATCTAAAGGTGAAAAATACGGGCTTCATAGTTCAAGATTTTTACCGGATGATACAACTATTGAGAAAGGGAAATCAATTTTTGTTGAAATCTTAAAGCAATATCTCTGATATTATTTGTAGAATTTACTCATTACTGATATACTCACACCCTTTAGGAATTTCCGGCTTTACTATTAAGACATCTTCTTTCAGCATAGCGACCTCGCCTGGATCCATGCCTTTCTTTTTTACTACAAACTTCTTCTGGGCAAATGAAACCGGCGCCAAACCGCTGGTTTTTGCTTTACTATGATATGCCGCTAAAGAGGCTGCCTTTGAAAGTATATTTTTAGGCATAGCTTCTTTTTTATTCTCAACCTGCAGGACAACATGCGAACCCGGAACTTTTCTTGCATGAAACCAGTAATCATTTTGTTTTGCAAATTTAACTGTCAGCAGATCATTGTTCCGGCTGTCTTTACCCACATAAACATTATATTTGCCGTCAATTAAGTAGTGCTTGAATTTTATACCGAGATCTTCATTTTTTTTGTCAGTTACGGCTTCTTTTAT
>PLNZ01000448.1 GCA_003142915.1 Ignavibacteriales bacterium
AATTCAACCTGACCAGATAATTAATGAAAAATTAATAAGTTCACTGTCAAATAGTTCCGAACCTATAGTTGATGAACTTAAAAATGAGCTTAATAATAATATTAATATCGGAAATTCTAAGGAAGCTTTATTAGAGTCAAAGTTAGCTCAATGGATAGAAAAAAATATTGCTGTTAAAGAAGTAGAGGGACAATTGGTAAGGCGGGAACCGACTACTATTCAATATATGGGAAAATCTCTGTCCGGGTTAACCGGAATTAATGAGGATGTTTGTACGGAGCAGATACGCAAATTATTAACATGGGCAAATGGAATAAATAAGGAGGAAGGGAAAACGGATTCTTCCGTACTTCCTTTCAAAATTCACCAGTTTATTTCTCAAACAGGCAGCGTATATACTACCTTAGATCCACCTGAGGAAAGGCTTATCACTTTAGATCCATCTGCCTATATAATTGATAAAGAAAATAATAAAAAACCTTTATTCCCGGTTGTTTTTAGCCGCAATTCGGGATACGAATTTATTTGCGTTAAAAAAAATCGGACGGATAACAAGTTAGAACCTCGTGAATTTACCCAGAGAATTGCAGACGAGGAGGAAGATGATATAAATGCCGGTTATTTATTGTATGATAAAGAAGAACCTGTTTGGAATGAAGAAGATATTATTAATTTACCTGATTCCTGGTTAAAAGTTAAATCAAATGGTGAAACCATTGTGCTAACTAAATATGAAAATAAATTACCAGGACGTATTAATTTTGATGAGTATGGCAATTATTCTGAACTGAAAGGTAAATTACCTTATGAAGGTTGGTTTATCACCGCACCTTTACTTTTTGATCCGACTTCGGGGACTTTTTTTGATAGAAAAACATCCGAAGGTACAAAACTATCAAAATTAGGAACTGAGGGCAGAAGTACCTCAACAACTATCTTATCTTTTTCAACTATCAAAGCTCTGGCAAATGAAAATCAAAGTTATCAGGAACAAAAGCTTTTAAGTTTTACGGATAACAGGCAGGATGCAGCTCTTCAGGCAGGACACTTTAATGATTTCTATAAAATTGGTAAAATCCGGTCGGCAATTTATCACGCAATACTCGGAAATGGTGAAAATAAATTAGAACATACCATTATTGCTGATAAAGTTTTTGAAGCATTAAATCTATCCCAGGAGGTTTTTGCTAAATCTCCCTCTGATTTACCGGCACAAAAAGAAGAAAATATTAAAGTATTTAAAGATTTTATCTTCTACCGGATTATTAGCGACCTTAAAAGAGGTTGGAGAGTAACGCTCCCTAATTTAGAACAAAGCGGATTGGTTAGAATCGGGTATAAATACCTGGATGAAACAATTGATCTTCCTGCCTTTTATTCAAAATCAGCATTTTTAGAAAAGTTGAAAGTTGATGAGCGAAAAGATTTTATTATACAGACATTGGATTATGTAAGAAAAAATTATGCGTTAAATCATTCATTACTCGATGATAATGAAATTATTAAACACTCAAGTCAGATTAGGGAAGAAATAAAACCCGAATGGGGACTTGATAAAAATGAACAGATAGATATTCCTTATTATGTACGCATTGAGGCAATCAAAAATACTCCCAAGCTTATTTATACAACAAGTCTCGGCCCGCAAAGCTACTTTGGTAAATATTTAAAAACATTGGCAAAAAAGAACCATTTCTTTATAGATAATAAAAACTATCAGGATGTTGTATATCAAATCTTTGATGCCCTGGAAAATGCTAAATGGGTTTCAGGTAAGGAAGTTTCAAGTGACGGGAAAAGAATAAAAGTTTACCGCCTGGAAGTAAAATCAATTTTGTGGCAGTTAGGTGATGAAAAAACCTTAGTACCTGATAAAATTAGATTCCAGTCATATAAAGATTATAACCAATCGGTTAACAAATTTTTCAGAGATTTTTATAAACAGGAATTTTCCAAATTAAAGCATATTGAAGCAAGGGAACATACCGCACAGATTAATAATGAAGATAGAAAGAAAAGAGAATCGGATTTCAGAGACGGAAAAATTAGTATACTGAATTGTTCCCCAACGATGGAGTTGGGAATAGATATTTCTACGCTTAATGTAGTACATTTAAGAAATGTGCCTCCAAATCCGGCAAACTATGCTCAAAGGGGCGGACGTGCCGGAAGAAGCGGACAAGCAGCCTTAATATTAACTTTTTGTTCTAATTATTCACCGCATGACAGGCATTATTTTAACAATCCTGTCGCTATGGTCTCCGGCGTAGTTTCTCCGCCTAAAATTGATTTGATAAATGAAGAATTATTAACTTCGCATTTAAATGCTCTCTATTTGACAGAGGTAGGATTAAGTTCGTTAGATTATACAATCTCAGGCTTAATTGAACTTGATGATCCCCAATTGCCGTTAAAAAGCGAAATTAAAAGTAAGTTGAAGTTAGAGACTTCAAGAAAAAATTCTGTTTTATTGTATTTTAAAAATGCTGTTAAAGATATAACGCCTGCATTAAAACAGCATAAATGGTTTAATGATGAATGGATTGAAAGACAATTAAACACTGCCGATGTAAATTTTGATAACGCGCTGAATAGATGGCGGGAATTATACCGCTCCGCAAAAATACAATTGAAAAAAGCGCAGGAATTAATTGGTAGTAATTTGTATACAAATGATTCACAGGAAAAGCGGCAGGCTTATATGGATCAAAATCAAGCAAACAGGCAGCTTGATTTATTGAGAAATGCAGAATCAAATAAAAATTACTCTGAGTTTTATCCATATCGATATTTAGCTTCGGAAGGATTTCTCCCGGGTTATAATTTTACAAGATTACCTGTCAGGGTATTTATTCCCAAAGGTGATGAAGGAGAATTTATTTCACGCGCAAGATTTCAAGCTCTAAGGGAGTTTGGCCCCAATAACATTATATATCACGATGGTTCAAGGTATAAAATAAATCAAACAATTCTTAATGATGCTGAAAATAAAATAGATAGAATGAAGGTCAGCAGAAATAGCGGGTATGCATTAATTAAAGAAGATTACGAAAACAATTATTGTCCGTTTACCGGTACCTATTTGAAAACCGATAACGAGAGAGAAATTTATGAAGATCTGCTTCCGATGGCTGAAAATAGAACTTTCCAGATTGACCGTATCTCTTGTGAAGATGAAGAACGTCTCGCAATCGGTTATGATATTAGGACATATTTCACGGTTGAAGGCGGATTAGACAGGGTTAAAACAGTTATTATAAAAGACGGCAAAGATAGCCTCTTAAAGTTAAGATATATTCCTGCTGCAACTTTGATAAAAGTAAATGAGAAATGGCGGGCAAGAAAAGAAACCGGGTTCCCGGTAAACCTTAAAACCGGTTTCTGGAAAACAGAAAAGGATTTGGAAAAAGATAAGGAACATAAAGACATTAAGAGAATCAGATTATTTACTACAGATACTGCCGATGCTCTGTATATTCATCCTTTGAAAGCTTTAGCGTTTGAAAAAGGGAAAGAATCCGATAGCATAATCACATTTTTATTTGCCTTAAAAAGAGCAATTGAAAATGTATTTCAGATTGAATCGGCGGAAATCGGCGTCGAGGTGATGGGTATAAAT
>PLNZ01000106.1 GCA_003142915.1 Ignavibacteriales bacterium
CCATAACGGGGACTGTATTTGCTGCAGGTAAATTGAGCGTAAACGTACGGTTCCGTCTGACGCAGTTCTGCTCTCAAATTATATGCAGAAGGCATAAACTTGCGGTAATATTCATAAGCCTGATTACCTCTTCCTATCAAAGCCTCAGCAATGATTGCCCAGCTTTGTGTATGCTGGAATATGGAAGCGTTCTCTTTCATACCTTTGTTGAAAAGCCTGGACTTAATAACATGCGGATCGGTTTTTTCAACCGGGGGATCGTTTATCATTAAACCGTAATCGGTGGAAAGCCGGCGCTTAACTACATCCATTAATTTTTCCGATTGCTCTTTTGAAGTGTGCCCGCTAATTACTGCCCACGGCTGCGGTTCAAGAAAGATTGAAGCTTCGTCGTTTTCTTTGGAACCAAATTTCAAACCGTCTGCCCTGTAGGCGCGCAAATACCATTCTCCATCCCAGGCATACTTTTCGAGATTCTCATCCAAAGTTTTCAAATGTCCTTCAGCCCATTTAATTTCTTCAGGTTTATTCAACATGTTTGCAATTTCGATGTATGTTTTCAGCGCAAAGCGTAATTGAAATGCAACAAATGTTGTTTCGCCGTCAAAACCAAGAACCAGGCAATCGTTCCAATCGGCGGATAAGCCGCATGGAAAACCATGCTTGCCTGAATGATCAAGATTAAATTGAATAGCGCGTTTCATGTGCCCAAATATGGTATCTTCGCCTTTATCGGCAAAGGGAAGCACTTTCTCAAAGAAAGAAATATCCCCAGTTTCTTTTATGAAAGCGGGGATAGTGTTGAAGAGCCACATGCAGTCGTCCGAGCGGAATTCACTATCTGCCGGAAGTTTTTCACTTCCGGGAATATGCGCAAAAGGTTTGACGACAGGCATCGCCCCGCCGTTTGAAACCTGACCGGTTATCATCAACTCAAGGCGGTTTTTGACTTCATCCGGAATTGAATGAATAATACCAAGCATATCCTGCACTGTATCGCGGTAACCAAGCCCATCACGTTCGCCGCTATAAATCAAACTGGCGGCGCGCGACCAGGCGAACGTCATTAAATTATTATAAGGGTTCCACATGCTGTTGAATTCGGCATCGGGAGTTTCAACGGTTAATCCTTCAATTCTCGAATGCCAATATTTTTTAACTTTTTCATATTCTTCTCTAACTTTACCGGGATTACCTAATTCCCGGACAGCTTGCTTACCTTCAACATCAGCCGCGCCTATTCCCATCAGCACAACCAATTCTTTCGATTCGCCGGCTTTAAGTTCTATTTCAACCTGCAGGGTGCCGCAGCCGTTATCTCCTACTGCAATTGAATTTTTGCATTTCCCTTCTTCAACAACAATTGGATTTGCATAAGTGCGATAGGGTCCGAGAAAAATTTCGCGGTCGGTATCGTAGCCTTTAACTTCAGCCCCGGTAATTGCTAAAAATGTATGCCGGCTCTGCCCATCGTCTTCAAAATGGTCAGGTCTTGAGGGCATATAAACGTTGGTTCCGTGATCGATGATATTATCAACCACATCCATTTTCAGAATGTACTGTGAATACTGAAGGTTGTTCATATCCTGAGTTTGATTCCAGTTGTTCGTGTATTCAACGTAGGTAAAAATACTGAGTTTTCTTTTTTTATTACCAATGTTGGTAACTTTTAACAGCCAACATTCGTAAGTACGGCCCAGCGGAACAAAATAAAGCGATTCGGTTTTTATCAGCGCATATTCAGAGTCAATTTTTGTATAAGCTGCACCATGGCGGCAGACGGATTTATAATCCTTCAAGGGCTTTCCCACGGGCTGCCAGGAGGTTGACCAAAAATCTTTACTGTCTTTATCGTGGATATAAAAGTAACGTCCGGGTTGATCCATAGGAATATTATTAAATTTCAGGCGCATAAACCGTCCCTGCATAGCGGATTTATAAAAGCTATAACCACCGGCATTGTTAGTAATAATTGCGCCGTATTCAGTCGATCCTAAATAATTACTCCATGATCTTGGTGTATCAGGGCGTTCGATAACGTATTCTTTATTTTTATCATCAAAATATCCGAACTGCATTTTCAAATTCCTCCTGAGTAGTAATTCAATAAACCATTGATTTAATTATGAAGAAAAATGTTTTCCCCAAAAGATTAAAATCGTTATATCTTAACTCCTGCCTAAAGATTACTTTTTTCTAAACAGATATAGGAAAAATAATATTGTTTTTAATCGGAACAAAAATAAATTGTCTGAACTCAGCCGAGGGTCGACATGCTTGATTCTCAGTGTTAAATAATTTACATGATTATTAAAAATTGATTATCATCCAGTGATAAGGTAAATCATAATTTATTTTATTATTTTGGACAGGAGCTTAATTAATAACCCGCCCTAAATCCCTCCTTTAAAAAGAGAGGGACTTTAAGGATTACACAAATTCTCCTCTTTTTTTTATAAGAGAAAAATCGGGAGATGAGTTCAAATGTTTCGGG
Organism: Ignavibacteriales bacterium; assembly: GCA_003142915.1. GTDB lineage: Bacteria > Bacteroidota > Ignavibacteria > Ignavibacteriales > Ignavibacteriaceae > FEN-1297. Next base: position 2,495 of record PLNZ01000106.1, read on the forward strand.
ATTATAAGTATTGATATTGTTACTTCTTATGAAAAGGAACTTACAAGGCATTTTATTTAAACAAATAGAGGCATTACAACACACTAATAAAAGGAAAATATCCGGTATGAAAAACGAATCAACCAAAAAAATTATTCGAGCTATTGTCGAAAATGTTGAAGAATTACTTCCCGTCTATTTGCAGAATGAATCCGATAGATCAATATCGAATGGGAACGTTGCTATAGTTATAATTGAAGAAGACGGCTCTGTTGCGGGGAAAATATTCGGGACAAACAAAATCAGAGCGCGGGAGTCTTTTAGAGTTGCATGGACAAAGGCAAGTCAAGTTTGGATTACAGGGATAAAAACCGGTGAATACGAAAAGAAAATTTTCAATGATGAAATTTCCGATGTAACTTATGGAATTAGTAAACCGGATATGATCGGTTGGGAAGGCGGACAACCCATCACACTGAAAGACGGGACAAAACTGGCTGCCGGATTCAGCGGAATCCGCGGCTTTAACGATCTCGAAATAGTTGTGAAAGCTGTTGCGAAGGCTGAGGTTCAGTAAAAAACTTTTCCATGGATATAGACTTTAGTTAGATGTGATTAATTAACTCACGTTACGCAGTTATTAAAATTATATTAAATAACCCCGACTTTAAATTGGGGTATAGTAAAGCATCCACAAATTTTGGACTTTAGTCCATTATGAGGTCTATTTTTTGGCTAAAGCCAGATATATTTTGTAATTAGTAGTCCCCGACATAAATCCACCTCGCGGCGGACAGGTGTCGGAGCAATTTTAAATATCTTTTGTGTAACATGAGTTAATAAAAAAAGTAATTTACAACATCCGCATTTGGAGGAAATTCCGCCGGCTAAGCCCGGCATGTAGAAATTTGCTTCATAATTGCCGGGAGTTTTTCTTTCATTAATAAGTTCCACAACTTCCCAGCTTGGTTAGCTGATTATAAGTTCAATCTCTGTAAGTTCATCATCAGTAAATACGATATTATTCAGCGCATCTAAATTGTTTTTAACTTGTTCGGAACTACTGGCACCTATCAAAACAGAGGAGACTCTCTTATCCTTAAGCAGCCAGGCAAGCGCCATTTGCGCTAATGATTGATTTCTTTTCAAAGCCAGTTGGCTTAGCCTCCGTACTTTAATAATCTTCTCTTCCGTTATGTCTTTAATCTGCAGTTGTCCTGTTTCTTTTGCAGCACGCGATCCCGCCGGAATTCCATTTAAGTATTTTCCGGTTAACAACCCTTGCGCAAGGGGTGAAAAGGCTATCAATCCTGTACCTGAGTTTTCTAAAACATCAAGCAAACCGTTTTCAACCCAACGTTCGAACATAGAATATTTTGCCTGATGAATGGTGCATGGAATACCGGAATCCTTTAAAATATTTATAGAAGCATTTGTTGTTTCCTTCCGGTAATTTGAAATTCCAACATATATTGCTTTTCCCTGGTTGTATATCGAACAAAGAGCGCCCATGGTTTCTTCGAGCGGAGTTACCGGATCAGGACGGTGCGAATAGAATATATCCACATAATCCAGATTCATTCTTTTCAAGCTCTGGTTCAGGCTTGCAATCAAATACTTTCTTGAGCCCCAATTTCCATACGGACCGGGCCACATATCATAACCGGCTTTAGTTGAGATAATTAATTCGTCTCTATACCCGTAGAAATCGTGTTTAAATATTTTTCCAAAATTCTCCTCTGCGGATCCGTAAGGCGGACCATAATTATTTGCAAGATCAAAATGTGTAATTCCGTTGTCGAATGCCGTCCAAAGAATTTTTCTCATATTTTCGTATACATCAACCCCGCCGAAATTATGCCAAAGGCCAATTGAAATAGCAGGCAGATCTAATCCGCTTTTTCCGCAACGCCGGTACTGCATTCCTGAATAACGTAACGGCGAAAATTGTTTATCGTTGATGTTCATTATTATTCCTTATTAATAAAGATTGTTGATTTATTATTATTTAAATTTTAAAACCGTATCCGATGGTTATATACAGAGCTCCCGTATTATTTGAGCCGTTTGAATTATCAGTCTCTACAGGAATAAAGCCGTATTCACCGCGTATATTAAGGTCTATTTGTCCGGCACCGATGTCATATTTTATTCCTATTCCACCCGTGATACCTGCATTGAATGTTTTTACGGATGATGTAGTATTTGTTGTTTGGTCAAAATCCTGCGACACGCCTAAAGGCATCGTTCCTGCCTGGTCAAAATACAGGCCGCTGGTCCCGCTTGTTACCGTTTTGGCATTTAGTAAAAATCAAAATAAGGGCCTGCCTCAACATATCCTGTAAACCCGCTGTTTCCGAATTTAAAATTGTAACCAGCCAACACAGGAATTTCGAGATAGTTGATTATAGTTTCATTGTCATAATTCGCATATAAATTATTAGTAAATGCCTGCATCCCGTTCCGCTGGCCACCCTGGCCGGCGAATAAAACTTCCGCCTGTAAAAACCAATCCTGATTGAGTCCATAATTAATGTAAGCGCCAAAATTAGGGGCTAACCTTGAAGTATAACCCTCACTTACCGGTGTGTTACCTCCGCTTAAATCGGGAATGCTTAGTCCACCTTTAACACCTATTATAACCTGCTGTGAATATAACGCAGATTGTGATAGACAAAAAATTGTTAAAAAAGTAAGCAGGAGAATAAATCCAGATTTGCGGGTATTCATATATGTTCCTAATATATGTTTTTTATAATGTGTATTTTATTAATAACGATATTCATAACGCGCTAAAGCGCAAAGTCTAAAGTTCAATGGCCAAAGGAAAAAGTTCAAAGGACAAAGGGCAAATAGCAAAGAAAATATTTGATATTTACATTAATAAAATAGATACAGCAATTATTAAAATCAAAATTAGTTCTTAAAAAAATGAGTTTAAATAAACTACCGTCCCGTCAATTCTCATAGGTGTCAACTTAACAATTATGTTTTTAAATAAAAATTAGTACAATTATTTAGATTTTAGTACAAAATAAAGATTTTTCCACATAGTAGTGCGATCCGCTCCTTTGTGGAAATCCATCCCTTTGGGAGAGAAAACCTTAATAAATCATAAAAATTAAATCTATATACCCTTTCCTTTTCAAGCGAAAGAATTGAAAATGTTTTGGGCGGGAGTGAAAAGAAGGGAAATTTTATTGAAAATTGATTTTCCTTTTTTAAAAAGATATTTTTAAAAGCAAAAGTGAGGTTTTTTTGACAACCGAACAAATAGTTAAATTAGTTCCTAAAGTCTTGCTCCACGATCATCTCGACGGGGGTTTGCGCGCACAAACAATTATTGAATTAGCAAAAGATCAAAAGTACAATAAGCTTCCGACAAATGATGCAGGAGAACTAAACGAATGGTTTCATAGCGGTGCAAACAAAGGCAGCCTGGTTGAATATCTTAAAGGGTTTGAACATACGTGCGCAGTTATGCAAACCAAAGAAGCGCTGCGGCGGGCAGCCTATGAGATGATGGAAGATATGAAAAATGACGGAGTGTGTTATGTAGAAACCCGGTTTGCTCCCTCATTCCATACGACTAAAGGACTTTATCAAGAGGATGTTGTACAGACAGTACTCGAAGGATTAGAGCAAGGAGAAAAAGATTTTGGGGTCGGTTACGGGTTGATTCTTTGCGGTATGAGGAATATGAAAAATACTTTGGAGATTGCAGAGCTGGCTGTAAATTTCAGGAATCAAAGAGTAGTCGGTTTTGACCTTGCCGGGGAGGAAGGCGGATATCCGCCCAAAAAACATATTGAAGCATTCCAATTTATCCAAAGAGCAAACTTCAATATTACAATTCATGCAGGCGAAGCTTTTGGCAAGGAATCAATCTGGCAGGCAATCCAGTGGTGCGGGGCTCACAGAATCGGGCATGCAACTCACCTTGTTGAAGATATTTTTTTAGATAACGAAGGAAATGTAGTCAGATTCGGGGATTTAGCCCAATACATTTTGGATAAAAGGATACCGCTTGAAATCTGCCTCCTCAGCAATGTTCATACCGGCGCTGTAGATAAAATTGAGAACCATCCTTTCGGCATTTTGTTTAAAGAAAAATTCCGGGTAACTATTAATACCGATGACAGGCTTATGAGCAGCACAAACATGACGAAGGAATTTATGACAGCTATCAGGAATTTTAATCTTAGTCTTGAAGACATTGAAAAACTTAGTTTAAACGCCATGAAATCCGCTTTCATTCCTTATAAAGAAAGATTAAATTATATTTACAATATAATTAAACCCGGTTATCAGACAATAAAAGACCAATTACTTTCATTAAAAACATACACGGATAAAAATGAAGAAACTGTTCACAAATTATAATTTTGAATTTAATAAAAGCGAAAAGAAAATTTTAAAAACATTTTGTAATCAAAACTTAAAGCAGATAGAGGGAGACAACAAGTATTATGCAGAGATCAGAATATTTAATTCTTTGGTTGAAAAATTAAACAGCAGCGACGAGGTTATTAAACTTACTAAGGATGAACGTACCCGTTTAAAACACCAGCTTCAAGAGAATGTAAATTATCTTAAGAAACAGATGCAAAAAAGCTGGTTTTTGAAAAAAATTATTTACAAGTCATTACTTACTCAATACGAGAATATTTTGATAAATCATTTTGTAGATTAATTTCTTTGCGACTTTGCGTCTCTGCGGGAGAACACTTTTCCGCAAAGGTGCAAAAATGTAAAAGAGGCAACAATATTGATTTCAGATATAGAAAAATTAAATATTAAAGCTCCCCACGGCGGCAATCTTTCATGTAAAGGCTGGGTTCAAGAAGCTGCAATGCGTATGCTAATGAACAACCTTGATAAAGATGTGGCTGAAAATCCAGTTGAATTAATTATATACGGCGGAAGCGGCAAAGCTGCAAGGAATTGGGAATGTTACGAAATAATCATATCATCTCTTAAAAATCTTGAAAACGATGAAACATTATTAATCCAATCCGGCAAACCCGTTGCAATATTTAAAACACATAACAATGCACCGCGTGTAATTATTTCCAATTCTATGATTGTACCTAACTGGGCGAACTGGGATGAGTTCAGAAGACTTGAACAGCTCGGCTTAACAATGTATGGACAAATGACTGCCGGAAGCTGGATATATATCGGCACGCAGGGAATCCTTCAGGGAACCTATGAAACTTTCGCTGCATGCGGAAGGAAATACTTCGGGAGTAATTTATCGGGAAAATTACTGCTGACTTCGGGCCTTGGCGGAATGGGCGGCGCTCAGCCTCTGGCTGCTACTATGAACGGCGCTGCATTCCTTGGAATCGATGTGGACAGGAAAAGAATTCAAAAAAGAATTGACACGGGTTATATAGATATTCTTTTAGATAATCTTGATGAAGCCCTCTCTTTAGTTCTAAAGGCAAAATCAGATAAGAAAGCATTATCTGTCGGTCTGGTTGGCAATGCAGGAGAAATACTCCCAACAATTTTAGAAAAAGGAATCATACCCGATGTATTGACAGACCAAACTTCTGCGCATGATACACTAAATGGTTACGTCCCAATGGGAATGACTCTTGATGAAGCGTTATCACTTCGAAAGAATAACCCTTCCGGATATATTAAATTATCAAAAGCAACAATAGTAAAACATTTATCTGCTATGCTGGAATTCCAAAAGCGCGGCTCTATTACTTTTGATTACGGCAATAACATCCGCGGGGAGGCAAAAAGCAGCGGCATTAATAATGCTTTTGATATTCCAGGGTTCGTTCCCGAATTTATACGTCCTCTTTTTTGCGATGGACAGGGACCTTTCCGATGGGCTGCACTTTCCGGAAATCCTAATGATATTTATACTACCGATGAGGCTGTTAAAGAAGCCTTTCCGGAGAATAAATCTCTTTGCAAGTGGATAGACCTGGCAAAGGAAAAAGTTCACTTCCAGGGTCTGCCTGCAAGGATATGCTGGCTTGGATACGGCGAAAGAGTCAAGATGGGTAAAATTTTCAATAATTTAGTTTCAACGGGGGAAATAAGCGCACCTATTGTGATCGGAAGAGATCATCTTGACTGCGGCTCTGTTGCTTCGCCAAATAGAGAAACCGAAGCAATGTTAGACGGCAGCGATGCCATAGCTGATTGGCCGGTGTTAAACGCACTTTTGAATTCAATTGGAGGGGCAAGCTGGGTTTCGGTTCACCATGGCGGCGGCGTTGGAATAGGAAATTCAATCCATGCCGGGATGGTTATAGTTGCCGATGGTACCAAAGAAGCTGAAGAAAGATTAGAACGGGTTCTTTCTTATGATCCGGGGCTGGGAATTGTCCGTCATGCCGATGCGGGTTATGAAAGAGCTATAAAAAATGCTAAGTTTCATAGTATAAATATGCCGATGTTGAAATAAGATAAAAATCAAAATTTAATTAAAGAATTAATTTTTGATTTTTATCTGCCCAAAGATATATTCTAATTTCGGATTTCACGGTAGGCAGTAAAGTTTGTCCGTTCTTAATAACTAATTTATTAACTTATAAAGGGAATGCATAATATGAAAGTACAAGTTCTTATTGCAGACAAATTTCCAGATCTATATATCAATCAATTAAAAGAAATGGAGCTTGATGTAATTTATTCTCCAAAACTGGGGGAAAATGATTTGCCTGAAGCAGCTAAGGAAGTTGATATTCTTGTTGTAAGATCTACCAATGTAACCGCAGCAACAATTAATGCCAGTAAAAATTTAAATTTAATTATTCGAGCCGGGGCGGGAGTTAATAATATAAATATTCCTGCAGCTAATCAGAAAGGAATATATGTAGCTAATTGTCCGGGGATGAATTCGATTGCAGTTGCCGAATTAGCTATCGGATTAATGATTTCTTTGGACCGCCGAATACCGGATAATGTTATAGATTTTAGAAACGGTAAGTGGAATAAAGGTGAGTACTCGAAAGCCGAAGGGCTTATGGGAAAGACACTGGGAATAATCGGAGTAGGAAACATAGGAAAAGAAGTTGCCAAGCGCGCACTTGCCTTCGGTATGAATGTTTATGGGAAGGATATTTCCAGAATTGAAGGTGTAATGATAAAAGATTTTTCCGAAATGGACCAGCTCCTTCCACTTTGCGATATTATAACAATTCACCTTCCTGCAACTTCACAAACTAAGGGCTTGTTTAATAAAGAAATGTTCAGTTTTATGAAGCCTAATTCCATGCTTATTAATACTGCCCGCGCAGATATTATAGATCAGGATGCCATGATTGAAGCCATTAAAACAAAAAATATACGTGTGGCTTTAGATGTAATTAAAAATGAACCGGAAAACAAAGCGGCAGATATTTCTTCACCTCTGCAGGAACTAAAGAATGTTTACCTTACGCACCATATCGGAGCATCTACCGAGCAAGCTCAGAATGCTGTTGCTGCGGAAACTATCAGGATAATTAAAGATTATATCCAGAGTGGAGTAATAGCTCATTGGGTTAATAGGGCAAAAATATCCGATGCACATTACCAGCTGGTTGTAAAACATTTTGATAAACCAGGCGTTCTTGCATCAATAATGAGTATTATTAGAGAAAAGAATGTCAATATTGAAGAGATAGAAAATATTATATTTGAAGGCGGAGTGGTTGCCTGCTGCACAATAAAATTAAAGACACCTTTAACTACCGAAATGCTTAAACAGATGAATGAAAATTCCAATGTTTTGAGCGTTTCGCACGTTGCTATTTAATTCTGCCTGTAGGCCGGGCGGCATGCCCGGTCTACAATTAGACATAATTCACTTCAATAATATCTTTTATCATACCGTAGAAATAAGGAAGACGGATAGTCTGGTTAATACCCTCAATATCGTGATTATCAAAATCGATTACGAAAGATGAAATATTATCTTTAATATAAGTTTTTAATTCGCCGGTAAGATTTTCCCCAAATTTTTCATTTTCAACGTTGTAATATATAATTGTACTTTTCCCCTTCAACTGCTCATTAATAAATTCGACGGATGATTTATCAGTTGAAGCAAAAACATAGTTAACAAAAGGCAGCGATAAAGTTTCTATAATTTCTTCCGCAAAACTGATCCCCTGCTCAAACCTCCGGAGTAAAAAATTATTGTCACCCACCAGGAGAAGATTTTGATTTCTAATTTTTGATTCGTTTGTTAAGATTTTTACTTCTATCTCAGTATCATATATTTCATGAAATAAAATTTTGCTCAGCACAACTTCAACGGAAGATACATCTCCAAATAAACTGATCTCTTTTAGCTGCCGGCGGGAATCACTAAAATAGAAATATGAATTACACAAAGACCCTTCAAAAGACAAGCCGAAATCTTTTGAAATAAAAAGCTCACTATGCTTAATAATATCTATTGTAGGTATTAATCCAACGGTTTCATCTGATTTTATTAATTCTGAAGTTAATAGCGCGGAAGAAAGGAACTTGATATTATCTTTTATTTGCGCAGGTAAACTATCCGCAATTAGTCTCGAAAAAATATTTTGAGGGAATAGTATTTTCATTTTACCAACACGAACAATATTCTGTTACAAACGGCAGAAAAAAAATTAAGGGCATTAATATGCCCTTAATTAAAAAGAATTTAATAAAAAATTCGATTTAGCTTTTTGATTTAATTCTTGCAGCTTTACCCGAAAGGTTACGCAGGTAATAAAGTTTAGCTCTTCTGACATTACCTTCTTTGAGCAGTTCAATTTTTGCTATCTTAGGTGAATTAAAAGGAAAAATTCTTTCCACTCCAACGCCGCTTGAAATTTTTCTAACGGTAAATGTTTTATTTATACCTGCGCCTCTGATGTTTATAACATCGCCTTCAAAAGGCTGTAATCTCTCCTTATCCCCTTCAATAACCCTTACATGAACCCGGATATGGTCGCCAGGATTAAATACGGGCAAATCTGTTTTTATTTGATCGGGTAATATGTTATTTAAATCAATCATTGTATTCTCCGCTAATTATTATAATTTCGCCACTTCTCAGTTAATGTTTTCGATTGTTCTTCTTTCCACTTTTTTATTTCTTTTTCATTACCGGACAAAAGCACACCGGGAACCTTCATACCACGATACTCAGCCGGTCTTGTATAGAACGGAGCTTCTATTTTTTCACCGTCCTGGAATGAATCATCAAGAGCAGATTCACTATCATTAAGAACACCCGGAATAAGCCTGATAACGGCATCAACGATCATTAATGCCGGAAGCTCGCCACCGGTAAGTACAAAATTTCCTATTGAAATTTCTTCAGTTGCAAATTTTTCCCGTACACGGTCGTCTATTTCTTTATAATGACCTGCGACAAATAAAATATTTTCAGCAAGAGAGAGCCTATTTGCTTCTTTTTGATTAAAAATTCTGCCTTTAGGCGTTGTGAATATTACGTGATCGTACTTTCTCTCTTGAAAAAGCTTTTCAATACATTCAAAGAACGGTTCAGGTTTAAGCACCATACCCGCACCGCCTCCAAAAGGTTTATCATCTATCTGTTTATGTTTATTAAGCGCATAATTCCTAAGATTATGTATAGAAATTATAACCTTCCCTTTATCCTGCGCTCTCTTAATAATACTTGTATTAAGCGGGCTAACCAAGAGATCGGGCACCGCGGAAATAATATCAATCCTCATCATTTTCGTACAAATCATCTCCCGGTTTTAGTACCAATATTTTCTTTTCCGGATCAAAGCTTTCTATATAATCCGGAACAGCCGGGATTAAAATTTCCTCTCCGCTATTTTCAATTACATAAACGTCATTAGCAGGATATGAAAGAACATCTTTAATTTTGCCAAAAAATTTATTATTTCTAAACACACTACTGCTTATCAGATCATGAACAAAGAAATAATTATCCGGCAGTTTTACTAAGTTTTCATTATCGACAAAAATTTCTTTACCGACAAGTACATTTGCATCGTTATTAGTATCGAAATTTTTAAACTTTAGTAAAAAATAATCCTTTATTTTTTCAACTCTCTCTACATAAAATTCTTTTTTTTCATCAAAGAACTCGATATAAACCCTTTTAAGATTAAAAAATCTTTCAGGGAAATCAGAATAAGAAAAAATTTTAACGAAACCTTCTCTCGCTGATCCAAAAGCAGATTTGTCCTGCACAATGCGGGGTTTTTCGTAAACCGAAACAATTTTAGCAATCAAAAAATATTCATTCACAATAGAAAAAGGGAATACTCCTTAGTCCAATATTTCTAAAATGACTCTCTTTCCTTCTTTAGCAGCAACGGCAGTCAACAGCGTTCTCATAGCCTGAGCTGTTTTACCCTGCTTCCCAATAACCTTCCCAATCTCATCGGGTTTTACTTTTAGAGAAAGAACTATTTTATTCTCTTCCTCCTTTTTTTCTTCCACCGATACATCATCGGGAAAATCCACTAAATGTTTTGCGATATATTCAATGAATTCTTTCATAGAAAGAGGCCTCCTATATTACAGCACGGGAGCTTTAAGAAATAATGTACAGAAAAAACGCGGAACAAAAATTAATATTTATTCTTATTCAGCAGTTTCTTTATCAGAAGCAGCGCCCTTTACCTCTGCTGTACCTGTCTCTACATTTTCTACTTCCTCTTTGCCTGCCTTTTCTTGCGAATCGGCTTTAGTCTTGCTTTTTTTCCGAGAAGATCTGGTTTTTACTTTTGCTTCTCTTATTTTTACCCAGTTATCAAACTCTTCCTGAATCTTATCTTCCGTCAAACCTCTGCGTTGCAATTCTCTCTTTAAGATAATCCCTTTCTGGCTTAAAAGGCTTTTTACAGTATCGGTTGGTTGAGCGCCAACATTTAACCAATACAGCGCCCTGTCTTCCTTTATCTCAAATGTCAGCGGGTCCGTTAAAGGATTGTATAATCCAATTGCTTCAAGAAATTTTCCGTCACGAGGCGACCTGGAATCTGCAGCAACAACTTTATATACAGGTTGTTTCTTTTTTCCAATTCGTCTAAGTCTTAACTTTACAGCCAAGTTTTTTGAACCTCCAAATATTAAACTATTTCAATCAATTAATTTTTATATTATTCAAAAAGGAATCATTAAAGCCGCTTTTTGAAAATCTACCTATCATTTTTTGCATTTCGCCGAATTGCTTTACCAGCCGGTTCACATCTTGTATGGTGGTACCACTGCCTCTCGCAATTCGCTTACGCCTATTTCCATTTAAAATTTTCGGCGTTGAACGTTCCAGCAATGTCATTGAATTTATTATTGCTTCAACTTTCATGAGCGCATTATCATCAACTTTTGCGTTTTTAAGCTGAGAATTTAGCCCTGGAATCATTCCCAGCAGCGACGTCAAAGAGCCCATTTTCTTGATTGCTTTAATTTGCTTAAGAAAATCATCAAAATCAAATTTATTTTTTTTTAATTTTTCTTCAAGCCTTTCCGCATCAAGCTGATCAAAACTTTCCTGAGCTTTCTCAACTAAGGAAACTACATCTCCTTTACCGAGAATTCTGGACGCAAGTCTTTCAGGATAAAACGTTTCCAAAGCATTTAACTTTTCGCCGTTACTTATAAATTTTATTGGTTTACCGGTAACGGATCGTATCGAAAGAGCAGCGCCACCTCTTGCATCGCCATCAAATTTAGTAAGAACTATTCCGTCATAGATGACTATTTCATTAAATGCCTTTGCTGAATTAACAGCGTCCTGACCAGTCATCGAGTCAACAACAAAAAGCGACTCGGTGGGATTAACAAGTTCTTTAATATCTGCAACTTCCGTCATCATTTCTTCATCAACATGCAAACGACCAGCAGTATCAATTATAACCGTATCAAAGTTTTTTTCTTGTGCAAATAAAAGCGAATCAGCAGCAACTTTCCTGGCATTTTTTTCTTCCAGGGAAAAAACCGTTACGCCAATCTGCTCACCCAGTATTTTTAACTGTTCTATAGCAGCAGGTCTATAAACATCTGCAGCCGCAAGAAGAACTTTCCTGTTACTATCTTTCAGCTTCTTAGCCAGTTTTGCACAAAAAGTTGTTTTACCGGAACCTTGAAGCCCAACAACCAGGATTGTTGTAATACCGGAACCATTAATTTTAATCTCATTATGGGTTCCGCCTAAGAGCTGGGTTAATTCATCGTAAATTATTTTAGTAATTAGTTGACCGGGTGTAATTGAAACAATTACTTCCTTACCAAGAGCTTTTATTTGAACGTTTTCGATAAATTCTTTAGCGACTTTATAATTTACATCAGCATCTAAAAGAACACGCCGGATTTCTCTTAAAGAATCGGCAATATTTTTTTCAGTCAGTTTACCCTGACCCCGGATTTTATTTAATGCCGTTTCGAGTTTAAGAGATAATTCTTCTAACATAATCTACAACTTTTTCCCATCAAAATCTTATTTTTTAGCTTGCCCTTGATCTAAATCCAACTCTTTTACCTTTATAACGAAGACCGGATTAAGAATAAGAGCAAAAGAAAGAGTACAAGCGGGTTAACCACCCTTCAAAGCATTAGCACCGGAAACGATTTCAAGAATTTCGCTGGTGATGGCAGCTTGCCTTTCCTTATTAAATTTCAATTGCAGAGCACGAATTAATTCCCTGGCATTTGTTGTGGCATTATCCATAGCAGTCATCTGGGCGCCCAATCCTGCTGCATTAGACTCAAGCAAAGTTCTCCATAATTGCGCTTTAAGATGTTTAGGAAGCAGATAATTAAATATATATTGCTGATCTGGTTCATAAATATAATTTGGTGAAATTGGCTTGTCTTTACTATTATTTTTATCAACCGGTACCGGCAGGAATTGTTCAACTATAATTCTCTGCTGAATAATGGACTTAAATTCGTTATAGATAATAACTACCTTATCATAGGTGCCGAGCAAATAGCCATTAATTAATTCATTTGCAATTTCAAGTGCGGATTCAAATTGCAAGGATGAGAACAGACCTTGTTTTTTATAGGTTACATTAAACTCTCTTTTAGTAAAAAATTCGGTTCCTTTTTTGCCAACGCAAAAGATATTAGCTTCCATTTGATTAGGCAAAAGTTCTTCTTCAATATAACGGGCAGCTTCTTTTATAATATTGGAATTGAATGCACCGCAGAGCCCTCTGTCTGCAGTTACTACTACCAAAGCTACCTTTTTAACCTGGCGGGGTTTAAGATAGGGATTAGCAGCTAAATCATTTTCTGTTATCAGATGAGAAAACATGACGAAAATTTCACGGGCATAAGGGCGGGCATTAATAATTTTTTCCTGCGCCCGTCTTAATTTGGCAGCAGCAACCATCTTCATAGCTTTTGTTATCTGCTGCGTACTTTGAACGCCTCTTATTCTTCTTTTTATGTCCCTTAATGTCGCCATGTTTTATATCCGTAAAATCAAGTGTTAGCTTTAAATGTTGCTAACATTTCCTGTGCAGCTTTCTTTATACCGGTTATTGCTTCATCACTTAACTGTTTGTCTTTTTTTATCGATTCGTAAATATTATTATAGTTTACTTCAATGTAATCCAGTATTTCCTTCTCAAATCTTTTTACCTCATGGATTGGAACATCATCAAAAAGACCATTTGTACCAAGATAAATACTTACTACTTGCTTTTCAACCGGCATAGGCGAATACTGTCCCTGTTTTAACAGCTCAACTAATCTTGAACCTCTTGAAATAGTTTTTTGAGTAGATTTATCAAGATCAGAACCAAATTTAGCAAAAGCTTCTAATTCTCTGAATTGTGCCAGATCAAGTTTTAAGCTTCCTGCAACTTTTTTCATAGCTTTAATTTGGGCATTACCACCAACACGGGAAACAGAAATACCTACGTTAATAGCAGGTCGTACACCGGCATTAAACAAATTAGATTCGAGATAAATCTGACCGTCGGTAATTGAGATAACATTTGTAGGAATATATGCTGAAACGTCACCTTGCTGAGTTTCGATTATAGGAAGAGCAGTTAAACTTCCACCGCCAAGATCTTCACTAAGTTTTGAGGCTCTTTCGAGTAATCTTGAATGTAAATAAAATACATCACCAGGGTAAGCTTCACGTCCCGGAGGCCTTCTTAAAAGCAAAGAGAGTTCACGGTAAGCGGCAGCTTGTTTTGATAAATCGTCATATACAACAAGAGCATGTTTCCCGTTATCTCTAAAGTGCTCGCCCAAAGTAGCTCCGGAATAAGGCGCAATATATTGAAGCGGCGCCGGTTCGGACGCAGATGCTGAAACCACTATGGTATAATCCATAGCGCCAAGTTCTTGAAGCTTTGAAACAACTTGAACAACTGTGGAGCTCTTCTGCCCAATTGCAACATAAATACAAAAAACCGGTGTAATACCAAGCTTTTTCGCTTCTTCCGAATGAGTATACTTTTGATTAATAATAGTATCGACAGCAACGGCAGTCTTACCTGTTTGACGGTCGCCGATTATAAGCTCTCTTTGCCCGCGTCCAATCGGAATCATTCCGTCAATTGCTTTAATACCGGTTTGGATCGGCTCTTTTACGGGCTGTCTTTGGATTACACCAAGCGCCTTTCTTTCAACAGGTAAAACTTTATCAGTATTTATCGGGCCCTTACCGTCGATAGGAATACCGAGAGGATTTATAACTCTACCAAGCATTTCATCGCCCACAGGTATGGAAGCAACACGTTTAGTTCTTTTAACCGTATCGCCTTCTTTTACAAGGGTAGATTCACCGAAAAGAACGCAGCCTACGCTGTCTTCTTCAAGATTAAGGACCATTCCAAATACATCATTAGGAAACTCAATCAATTCACCGGTCATTACTTTAGATAAGCCATATACCCGCGCAATACCATCACCTACTGAAAGGACAGTACCTACATCATAGATATCAACTTCGTTCTCGAAGCCAGATAATTGTTTTCTTAAGATTGCCGAAATTTCATCCGGTCTAACTTCAGCCATTTTGATTCCCTTCAAAAATTCATTTTAATTAAGTGACGCCCCACCCTTTAATAATTGCTTTTTAAGCAATTCCAACTGATGTTTAAGTGACGCATCAAATACGGTATCGTCGGCTTTTGCAACAAAACCGCCTATTATTTCGGAATCGATTTTTAAATTTAACCTAACCTTCTTATTTAAAGTTTTTTCCAGGTTACCCTTAAATTTTTCAAGTTGATCTCCGGTAAAAGATTCCGGGGCTCTAACTTCCACGTTAACAATTCCGTCTTGTTCGTCTTTTAGTTCCAGGAAAATTCTTGCAATGTTTTCAAGAAGATTTTCCCTATTCTTTTCTATAAGAAATTTTAAAAAAGCTATTGTATCCGGATTTACTCTTGATTTAAATATTTCTTCCAAAATTGTCAGCTTAACACCCTG
>PLNZ01000245.1 GCA_003142915.1 Ignavibacteriales bacterium
AAATTCCCGATTCAATTCGTGAATTTATAAAAAATTCCGATGCGATTTTATTGGCGAATCACGGGTCTCTTACATTGGGAAGCGACCTTTTAGATGCTTATCATAAGTTGGAAACTCTTGAACATACGGCAAGTATAGTTTGGAAGGCTTTACAATTGGGCAATGTTAATGTACTGCCCGAAAATGAAAGAGAGCGCTTAATGGATTTGCGTGATAAGTTTAACTTACCGGGTCGTGTCGCGACATGCGATGCGACTCCAATGCCGAGTTCTACAAATTCGGCCGGAGAAAATTTACAATCTGGCAATATAAAAATTGATGAACAAATGATTAGAGAAATTGCCGAAAAAGTAATTGCTAAAATCAAAAAAAATTAATACCTGATATTTTCAAACTGATTAGAATTGATTAATGAAAATATTAATTGCAAACCCAGGGAGTACGTCTTATAAGTGTAAATTATATGACATGACCGATATGAAGATTCTCTTCCAGGCATCGGTTGAAAGAATAGGCGATAAAGAAGAAGGATTCTACTCCTTTATCTTTAATGATGACGAGGAAATAATATTAAAAAGAAAAATTCCGGACTATTATTCCGCAATTGAGCTGACTTTAGAGACATTAAAGAAAAAATTTTCCATTGAAGATGTTTCAGCCATCGGATTTAAAACCGTACATGCAAAAGGTATAACCGGCTGCGTAGAGTTATCTGATAATGTACTTAAAGCAATGGAAGATTTTAGACTGCTTGCCCCCGTTCATACTGATTTATATATTACTGCAATTTCAGTTTTTAAAAAATTATTAAAAAAAACTCCTTTAATCGGATTATTTGAAACCCATTTTCACAAAAATATTCCACCGGAAGCTTATATGTATGGTATTCCATACAAGTATTATGAAGAGTATGGGATTCGTAAATATGGATTTCACGGGGCTTCACATAGATTTATCGGGTTAAGAGCAAGGGAATTATTTTCNNCTGAATGCAAAAAGAGTCGGTGATTTTGATTCATTTGCCCTGTTGTACTTAATGGAAAAAGAAAACCTTTCAATAAGCGAAGTCGGAAATATATTAATGTCTCAAAGCGGGATATATGGTATATCATGTTTCAGCGGAGATTTTAGAGATATTGAAAAAGAAATGGAAAGGGGGAATAAAAAAGCGGAACTTGCATTTAAGACTTATGCATACTATGTAAAAAGATATATAGGTGAGTATCTCGCTGTGTTAAATAGCGCTGACTACATTATATTTACGGCAGGTGCCGGACAAAATTCCCCTGCTCTACGTAAAGAAATATTATCAAATATGGAGAATTTAGGTATAATACTTCATGATGAGAAAAACAGTGCCAACCCAAAAGAAGGATTAATCTCTACCGACGAATCGAAAATTAAAGTTGCGATTATTCCTACAAATGAAGAATATATTGTGGCTAAAGAAGTACAAAAATTTTTAAAAACTAATTAACCAGGCTATTTAAAATAAATTATAACTAAAAAATGACGCAAGAAAAAAAATTTATAGGCTTTGATTTGGGAGCTGAAAGCGGCCGTTGCGTAGTTTCCATTCTGAAAGATCAACAGATAACTTTGCACCAAGTTCATCGTTTCACTACGCATAATATCAAATATGAAAATGGATTTCATTGGGATATTTTAGCAATATATGAGGAAATTATTGAAGGACTGAAAAAAGCTAAAAAAGCTTAGGGCAAAGATTTCAATGGTATTGGGGTTGATACATGGGGTGTTGACTATGCTCTAATTGACTCACAGGATAGAATAATGGGGTATCCATATCATTACCGGGATGACCGTACGGATAATATAATGGNNTAAAATTGTTAGTAAAGAAAATATTTACAGCAAAGTCGGTATTCAGTTTGCACAGTTTAATACTTTGTTTCAGCTTCTTGCGGAAAAGAAAAGAAAATTGAACTTTCTTGATTTCAGTGATAAAATGTTATTAATGCCGGACTTTCTAAATTTTTTATTATCCGGTAAAAAGAAAGCGGAATTTTCAATTGCTTCAACAACAAGTCTTGTTGATCCAATTACAAGAGATTGGTCATGGGAGTTAATTGATAAATTTGGTTTACCAAGAAAAATCTTTCCGGAAGTAGTTGAGCCGGGAACAAAGCTTGGTACATTATTACCATCAATAGCTAAAGTGACGGGAATTAGCCCTGATACTCCAATAATTGCAAGTACAGGGCATGATACTGCATCAGCTGTTGTTTCAGTTCCGGCTCGCGGCAATAATTGGGCATTTTTAAGTTCAGGCACATGGTCATTAATGGGTATTGAACTAAATCATCCTTCTCTTACAGCTCAGGCGATGAAATATAATTTTACAAATGAGGGCGGTGTTAAAGGTACAACCCGATTCCTTAAAAACATAATAGGGCTTTGGCCTATACAGGAGTGCAGAAGATATTGGCTTGAAAAAGGAAATGAATACATATATCCAGAATTGAACGGGTATGCAAAAGATGAAGGTTTTGTAAAAGCATGGGTAGATTTGAATGATCCGAGGTTTTATAAAGCAGGCGAAATGCCCGAGAAGATAATTGCCTTTTTGAATGAAACCGGTCAGACTGTAAAAACTAATGTCGGATTTATAATAGCCGTTGTACTTGAAAGTCTGGCATTTTCTTATAGAAGTGTAATAAATGAAATCGAAGTGGTTACAGGGAGTAAAATTTCAGAACTGCACGCCGTCGGCGGAGGAATACAGAATGAGCTTTTAACTCAGTTGACTGCGGATGCGATAGGCAGCACCGTTTTTGCCGGTCCTGTTGAGGGAACGATAGTGGGTAACATAGGCATTCAGGCAATAGCTTCAGGTGCAGTACCTAATCTTAAAGTATGGCGTGAAATAGTTGCTAATTCATTTGAAATAAAAAAATATGAACCATTAAATACAAGCTATTTCAATGAAAACGAAAAAAACTTTAAGAGCATACTTAAATAAATTTTAAAATTAAAAAAGAAGTTGTTATGCCGAACCCTATAACAGAAAATTTGTTGGAACAGTTCATCAGAAATGCTGAAGAGGCGGCTGCGACTGTTGAAAAAGTTAAGCGGGATGCAGTCGCATTAAATGACTGTCTTCTTGCTGCAACTTTAGATGATAAATTAGTTTTGTTTGCTCAACCTGACGACCTGGATGAACAATTATTTCTTAAATTCAGGTCAAATGCGAAAGTAGTAGTTAATCCGACAAATGAACAACTCAAAACAATAAAAACAGGCATAACAGATGCGTTTTGTGCAGTGGCAAGCACCGGGTCAGTATGCGTAGCAATAACGAAAAATCTTTCGAGCCCTATAAGCATGCTTACGAGAAAGCATATTGTTATTGTTGATGTTAATACAATAGTACCAATGCCGCGTGATGTTTTTTCGGAAGAATATGCAGGGGGAAAAGGATTGAAGCGCAGTTTCTCATTTATTACGGGACCAAGCGCTACTGCAGATATGGGACCATTAGTACGAGGCGTTCACGGACCGGGGAAATTACATATAATAATTATGGAACAGGCAGATGGAAAATATTAACGATTATAAAATCCATCCAAGGGAAGTCGCGAATAAATCTTCCAAAGAATCTCTTAAAAAAGCAATAAAATTAGCGCTTGACGTAGAGAGCGATGCAATCCGGCTTAACACCCAGACATTTAATAACAACAAATATAAAAGNNGTAATTATATGATTATGAACAGCTAAAGGATCGGGCACGCCAAATAAAGGAAGATGCAATTGAAAACTTACCCGTACTAATTAATAAAGTGATCGAAGTAGTGGAAGCACGCGGGGGCAAGGTATTTTGTGCTAATTCAAAAAGTGAAGCTGTAGAATACATTAAGAATATATGTCTGCTGCATAAGGCAAAACTTATTGTAAAATCAAAATCAATTACATCTGAAGAAATTGAGTTAAATACAGCTCTGGAAAATGCAGGTATTGAGGTTGCCGAGACGGATTTAGCTGAATTTATATTGCAGGTATCAAAAGAGCAACCGTCGCATATTGTTGCCCCGGCAATTCATCGAAGCCGTGCGACAATATCAGAATTATTTAAAAGATATTTTAAAACCGACAGGTTACTGGAAACAGGTGAAGAATTAACTGAATTTGCAAGGGACATTCTAATGCAGAAATTTCTTTCGGCTGATATTGGGATTAGCGGCGCCAATTTAATTGCCGCTGATGAAGGGAGCATTTTACTGGTTGAAAGCGAAGGGAACATACGTCTTACTACTCAACTGCCTGCAGTACACATTGCAATTGCAGGGATTGAGAAAATAATTCCGTCTAAAAAATATTTTGGTACATTCATAGAGCTATTAGCTGCAAGCGGTACAGGACAGCCGCTTACATCATATACAAATATTTTAGAACCGCCGATTGATTTACCGATACTTAACCTGAACGGCCGCGAAGATAAGCAGCGAGAATTTCATTTAGTCCTTATTGATAACGGACGCATGAAGATGCGAGATGACAAAGAATTGAAAGAAACCCTTTACTGTATCAGGTGCAGTGCCTGTATGAATTCTTGTGCAAATTTTCAGGCAGTTGGAGGGCATGCTTTTGGAGGCGAGTGCTATACAGGAGGTATTGGTGGGGCATGGACGATCGGCACGAGCGGGAGCTTGGAAAAAGGTAGATTTGCCGAGCTCTGTACGGGATGTTCGCGGTGTATACCAAATTGTCCTGTACGTATTGATATTCCAAGACTAAACACAATAATTAAGAGCCGTTTAATAAAAGAAGCAAAAACATCATTACTGCCAAAATATTTTTTCGGAAATTTTTCATTACTTGGTAAGATTGCATCTGTTGCGCCGGGAATTTCAAACTGGGTAAGCAGTCTCCCATTTAGCAGAACGCTCATGGAAAATATTGTCGGCTTTGATAGACGACGCCCATTACCGGAATTTGCAAAAAGAACATTAGTTAGACTATATAATGAATATNNAAGAAAAGTTTTTTAAAGACTAAGGTTCGCAGTATTAATACGGATGTAATTTTGTTTGCCGATGTTTTTACTAATTACAATAATCCTCATGTCGGGATGGCTATAGTACGGGTATTTGAAAAACTCGGAATACCAATAATGTTGAGCAAGGTATATGATGACGGCAGAGCTTCACAATCTCAAGGTTTGGTTGAATTAACAGCAAAACGGGCCGTTAAACTTGCTTCTTATCTCGAAAAATTCGTTAATGAAGGTAAAGACATAATTGTAGCGGAGCCGAGTGTGCTGGCTTCATTTAGAAATGATTACAAGAAAATAATTAATAATGAACAGTTGTCTGCAAAATTAGCAGAACATACTTTTGATCCTATTGAGTATCTGAATGCGCTAATTAAAAATGGAAAATTAGAGCAGATTTTGCGACCTGACCGGTTTGCCCATTCCGGTAAACAAATATTTTATCATGGGCATTGTCAGATGAAAACAATAGGAGCAGGCAATGCTGCCCCGGAATTTTTTCGCAGG
This sequence comes from Ignavibacteriales bacterium, assembly GCA_003142915.1. GTDB lineage: Bacteria > Bacteroidota > Ignavibacteria > Ignavibacteriales > Ignavibacteriaceae > FEN-1297. Next base: position 5,520 of record PLNZ01000245.1, read on the forward strand.
CTGGGTTTTCGTGTTAATGTTTCCACAGTTGAGTGCTGCGGAATGGCGGGTAGTTTCGGCTACAAAAAAGAATATTATGATTTAAGTAAGAATGTTGGACGGGATTTAATCAGGCAGATCATAAATTTAGATTCATTTGATGAAAAAACTATTATTCTAGCCAGCGGCACTTCATGTCGTGAACAAATAGGGGACGAATTAAAAAATACTATTTACCATCCGGTAGAATTTTTAGAAATAA
>PLNZ01000058.1:0-4781 GCA_003142915.1 Ignavibacteriales bacterium
CTGGTTCTAACGTCCTTCACGATGCCACCCCATCGTGTACGAATTGATGCCAATGCCTCATTTCGTGCTGTATCTGTAAGGGTTTTATCCAGTTCTAACCCTGCATATTCTTTTTCAAGCTCAGGATAGTTTTTATTGATAGGCACAAACCACTCATTCGGCTCAATGGTGAGCATTTTGTCTTGAATTATCGGAGTTTTTCCTAGCGCAAGCAGAATTTCCTTTTTTAGTTCTAACCCTACTTTGCCTTTAGCCGTTATGAACGCTTTACGGGCGAAGGCGGCGAAGCAAAATGTCTTTTCGGTAAGCTCAAGCCATTTCTCAGCTCGCACCTCGGTCTCTCCCGCTTTGCCTTTCATTTGGGCTATAGTCGCTTGTAGCTTGCTTTTCTCCCTGATGAACGCCTCATCGTCAATGAGCTGTCGGTAGCGCATCCTGGTAAGCTCGTCGAGTTCTTTCTGAGCCTGTTCCAGGGCGGCGTGTTGGGCCTCGTAGATTTTTGTCCTGGTTTCAATCTCGGTATCGTTATTTTTATTCAGCCCTTCCAATGCCCACCCCAAAAATTCCGGCAGGATGGTATATTTCTCAATCTCCTTTTCGATGAATAATTCCAAATCGCTAACAGCGATCCCTTGACTCTGGTTGCATTTCACCCTTTTCGTCCGTCTCGTGCAGTGGTAGTAGGTAAATTCCTTCATCTCGCCAGTCTTCTTGATGAGCTTCTTTTTGGTCTCTGCCGTGTAGAAACATCCGCACACACCACACCGCATCGACCNNATTCCAAGATGCCCGTATAAAATATATTAGTGAACATTCTATAAATGCCGCTAACAGACAATTCCTTCCCGCCCTCTCTTTTGTATTTTATCGTTCTTAATCCCCATTCGTTGTTTGCAGTCTCCAGAATTTTCGGCGGTGTGTAACTACCCGTAAGCATCAAGTCCCACATTTTGCGGACAACTTTAAATCGATCGGGGTCTTTGGTTATCACTTTTTCGGCTTTGTCATTCAGATAGCCGAGAGGGGCACGAGAAGGAAGTCAGCCCCGTTGGAGTTTTCCTTCCACGCCTCGCTTCGTGTTTTTTCTCAAATCAATTATGAATTGGTTTGCCATACCGCTTTCGACGTTGAAAAGGAGAACATTGTCGTCCGGCAAGTACTGTCGGTCAATGGTCTGGATGGACTTGAGTATCCCTCGTTGTAGAAGCCAGCTCAATTTGCCGCTATCAATCGGATTGCGGGACAAGCGGTTTATCTGCCAACACAGAATCCCGCCCGCCTCGCCGTCCTCGATTCGTTGTAGCATCTCGTCAAAGATGAGGCGGTTATTTGGCTTCTTTGCCGATTTTGCCTCGGTATATATTTTTTTGATGTCCAGATTCAAGGTGTTGGCAATTTGTTTCAACCGATTTATTTGGTCATCAATGGATTGTATCTGCCGGTCTTCGCTTTCAGATGATTTTCTGGCATACAAAAAATATTGAATTTTTTCGACTTTTTCTTGCATGTATTAAATAGGTGACTTTATTACTATTCTTTTTGATATATGAGCATTAATAATTTTTCTTGTCAACATCATTGAAATACGCAATATCCGGACATATTTATCAATCGATTTCCTATTTGGGTCAGTCCTTTGTTTCAATCCGACGTTTTTGTAATTGTTGAAATTCTATTTCCGTCATAGGTTTATAGATCAATTGAATAAGTCGGATGAGTTTGACACCTTGTTCATAAGCTTCATCGCGGCTGATCTCTTTACCGTAGTAATTTTTGTAGATTCCTTGGAACTCTTTTATCTGTTCCTCCGACAACAAAGCTTTTATAAAACTTTTCGGTTCTTTCTGTGATGGATATGAATCCATTTAATTATTTTTGAATTAATTCAATCAGTAAAAAAGATGAAAAGAAATTTTATTTCCGACATTTTATTCATGTATAAAAAATGGGAAGTAGAATTTCTACATCCCATTTAAGGACGTGCTTTGCTTTAAATTGAGGTTGATATTAAAGAGAAATAATCGTAAATAATAACCAGATAAAAAATCCAAAGAATGTCCTGAATTAAATTTCAAAAAGGATATTGAAAATTGAAGGTACCATAGAAAAGGATTAATTTCTTAAATAACAGATGGAATTAAAACTGTTAACTCGGCTCAATAAATAATTAGCTGCTTAAAGTAATTGTGGGTGAAAATATGCTATTACTATTAATCTTATGTCAAGCTCTGCAAAATCTTCAAAGCAAATCTTCTTCAATAGATTTTAAAGATATTGCATCGTTCATATTAGCCATTGTTGGTCTCATAACTTTAATATTTGGTTTATTTCAGTATAGAAAAAGCTTATTGCAAAAACGAAGTGAACAATTTTTAAGAATGAGAGAGCGATATGTTGATAATCCCGAATTTCAAGAACTATTTTCATTACTTGAAACAGATAATGAAAGACTTAGAAATTTATCTTACAAAATTAAGTTAAAATTCCTCGGTTTTTATGAAGAATTAGCATTAATGGTAAATAGCAGACTTATAAAAAAAGAAGTTGCCTTTTATATGTTTGCTTATCATGCAATCCGTATCTGGGAAAGTAAAAATTTTTGGTTTTTTGATGACACTGGAGATAATACAATTAGAGAAGTAAATAGAGAAAGCATTTATTGGTCGCTTTTTAAAAAATTTTCATCCGATATGAGTGAATATCAAAAATATTTTATAAAAAAAATGGATAATGATAGAAAAATAATTTCACTTATTAAAGTAAGATTTAAATTGTAAAATAAATGTGTCGCTAACTGTTGTTGTTTTGGGTTGCGGCTTAGCGGCAACACCATTAGGTAGAAAAAATCTAAATGAATCAAAAATTATTAGATAATAAGGTACATCAAGCACTTACAGCAAGAGTAAAAGCAAGGATTTGCGAAATTGGTAACTCTACTGGAAATATCATTAAATATGAAGGTAAAGTCTATATCGTAACATGCAGACATGTTGCAGATTATTTCTTTAAATATGATAAGTCTTATATACCATTAAAAGATGGTAATCGAATCCCGTTCAATCAATTAAAATATTGTGCTTGGACAAATCTTGATTTAGACATTGCATTAATAGAAGTCCTTGATAAAAATTTAATCCACGATTATTATGAAGTTCAAGATTTTGATATCATTGATGACTTTGGTCGATACAATTTCTCTGAAATAAATTTATTTATTTGTGGTTTTCCAGAACAATTAAGCATTAAAGAAGGAACAACAAAAAAAATCATTTACTTTAGTTATGGGGCTAATATTTCAAATGACAAGCCTTCAAATGTGGATTATATTTACTTGAATTACCTAAAGGAAAGTGTTACAACAGAGGGTTTATTAACAAAATTACCTAAAGCACCAGGCTTAAGTGGATCATTTATACTCAAAGCTGAAACATTTAAAGGTAAGCAAACGGATATATGGGATCCTTCTTTTGCAAAAATTATTGCTATTCAAATTGCATGGAATGAAAAAAATTGGCTTAAGGCAACAAACATAAAACATTTATTTGAGTTGTTAAAAAATAATAAATCTACCTAACCCGCCACTCAACACCGACTGCCTCTTTGACGCGGTCGTCATAAGTATCTTAAGGTTGGTAGACAAAACAAGTTTTTATTCAAGGTGTTTTTACTAAATATATTTAATAATTTTTGACCATGCCGTTTTTAATCAAAATATCTTTTCAGAGCAGCGGGTTAGCGGTAACACCGTTATACCAAAAAGATTTTATGTATAGGAGATGCAATGAAAACAGAAAAAAAAGCGGAGAGTTTATCACTCTCCGCATAAGGTACTAATTCAGCATCTCGACGGCTGATCTGAACGCTTTTTTCTTCAGGATATCTCCAGTACCACATAGATTTCAAACGCATCAAATCGGATTTTGATTCAAGCCGGTAGTGATCGACATACTTGGTCACAGCATTGTAGGCTCCCCAGAGCGTACCACGCGCCAATTCCGCGCCAACACCCGTTTCGTATAATTCGAGTATTTTCTCGTGCGTGGCTTTGATATACGACGAATGCATGGTGAAAAGCGGCATCGGAACCACTTTTGAATATTCCGGTAAAATATTTTCAACAGGTTAGCTTTCTAACTATCAAGAAATACTTTCAATTAATTCCGAAATTAGAAATCTGCTTTTAATTTTTTCTTCTTGATTATTATGATCGTCTGAACCCTTATAAATCTCCCTCACTTTATTTTATATAGTGATACTGAAAATGATGATTTAATCTAATGGTTTAATAGTAAAATAAACCTCCAAGGTTGAGGCCAAACCTTGCAGATTGAGGAGGGATGAGACCTCAGTCATTGGCTGATCAGCCTTAGTCCGAAAACATTGTAGTATTTTGTTCGGTGCACATTCTGATAAATATGACTTGGTGCAAGTAAACTAAACCTCCGGGGATGAGGCCAAAACTCGGAGGTTGATAGTAAAATCACAGCTGCAGAGCAACGACATATTAGTAGTAAAGTCAAATAAAAGAGATCAAGAAGCCCCAGGGGTGATACAGGAATAATTTTACATTATAGCCTTCCAACATTACACGGTTCTGAGAAACGTCGGTGAATGCGGCATGGGGAATAAAATGGGAAAATAAATCCTTACTTCCGCCTAGCGGCGGACAGGTATGTCACCCCGCTGGGGGGGTTCAGGAGGGGTTTATTATTGGAATCGTTTTTTCTACAATAATTTCACCCCTAAAGGGGTTAGGAGAAAATTGAATTCCAAATAGGATT
>PLNZ01000058.1:4851-27117 GCA_003142915.1 Ignavibacteriales bacterium
AGCCAAACCTCGGAGGTTAATGATTAATGCTTCCACAACTCTCTATCCAGGCTTCTATATTGTATTGCTTCGCTTATATGCTGAGGTAAAATATTTTCTGCACCGTCAAGGTCAGCAATGGTGCGGCTTACTTTTAAAATTCTGTCGTAAGCTCTTGCGGAGAAACCAAGTTTAGTCATTGCCATTTTTAATAAGTCGGAACAGGCGCTATCAAGTTTACAATATTGCCGTACTTCCTTAGAGCCCATATCACCGTTGCTAAACACATCTTTAAGATTTGCAAATCTTTCATATTGTATTTTCCTTGCCCGTATAACTCTTTCTCTTATTTCCGACGAAGTTTCTCCTTTCGTTTCGGAAGATATTTCTTTGTACTTAACTGCAGGCACTTCAATATGTATATCAATTCTATCCAGCAAGGGTCCTGAAATTCTTGCCATGTATTTTTGTATTTGAGGCGGGGCGCATGTGCATTCTTTTGAAGGATCGGTGTAATATCCGCAGGGGCAAGGATTCATAGCTGCAGCAAGCATAAAGTTAGCCGGAAATTCAAGCGAAAGCTTGGAACGGCTTACAGTAACTTTTGAATCTTCAAGCGGCTGGCGTAAAACTTCAAGTACGTTCTTTTTAAATTCGGGAAGCTCATCTAAAAAGAGCACTCCATGATGAGCAAAAGACACTTCTCCGGGCCTTGGAAATGAACCGCCTCCCACAAGCGCTGCATCAGATACTGTGTGATGCGGACTTCTGTAAGGTCTTTCGGTTACTAAAGGTTTATCTTTGGGAATAATCCCCGCAATGGAATGAATCTTAGTTGTTTCCAAAGCTTCGTCCAAAGTCATAGGCGGAAGTATTGAGGGAATTCTTTTCGCCAGCATAGTCTTACCGGAGCCGGGAGGACCTATCATAATAATATTATGTGCACCTGCGGCAGCTACTTCAAGAGCACGCTTAACATTTTCCTGCCCTCTGACGTCGGAAAAGTCGAGATGATATAAATTTATTTGAGAAAATAATTCATCCTTATCTGTTTTCGTTCTTTCTTTTTCAACACTACCGCTTAAAAAATTTACTACTTCCTTAAGACTTTCCATCCCGTAAACTTCAACTTCATCGACGATTGAGGCTTCACCGGCAGAATCTATAGGCAATATTATTCTCTTAATACCTTTTCTTTTTGCCTCAACAGCAATAGGGAGCGCTCCTTTTATCGCTCTGAGCTTTCCATCTAATGAAAGCTCACCCAGAAAGATGGTATCCTTATAACTATCCAGCGTAATTAATTCCATTGCCTGCATTATGCCTATTGCAATAGGTAGGTCAAGTGAACTACCCTCTTTTTTAATATCGGCAGGAGCAAGATTAATGGTTATTTTTTTTATCGGGAAGTCATAACCGCTGTTTTTTATTGCGGTAATAACACGTTCTTTACTCTCTTTAATAACATTGTCCGGTAAACCGACAATTGTAAACCCGGGAATTTGTTTTTCAACATTAGTTTCCACTTCAACAGTGTAAGCGTCTATCCCAATTGTTGCACTTGATAAAATTTTTGACAGCATTTTCCCTCTTTATTGATTGTAAAATAATTAATTATGTATTTAATAATTAAATAATATTGTGTGAATTTATAATTGAATTGAAAATGTCCCTTGTTCTCTGATTTTCAGAGTTAAAAATATACTTTAATTTATTAAAAGTAAATTATGAAGTATAGCGGTGAAATGGATTTGGCAATAAACTTGTGATCTGCCATTATGGCTAACCCCTCCCGCCTCCCCTTTAACCAAAAGGGGAGGAGAAGGAGGAGTTCGTTTTTGTAATACAAAACTCTCTGCCGGCTGATTAATTTATAAAGAAATGGTCTATTTGTAGCTTCTAAGAAATTCGATTCTATCTTGAAGCTGATTGACAGGTGTAAGAAGCTTATCCATACCATAAATAGCATCTTCCCTGTTACTGAAAGCCAGCTCATAGTCCTTACTCATTACAATAGCTTCTTCCGGACAGACATCTTCGCAGAATCCGCAGAAAATACAACGCAGCATATTTATCTCGAACTTTTCAGGATATCTTTCCTTTTCAGAGGTAGTTTCCCCGGCTTGTACTTCAATTGCAAGAGCAGGGCATACACGGGAACAAAGCCCGCAGGCTACACATCTTTCTTCACCGTTTTCCTCCATAACCAGTACAGGTCTGCCCCTGTAAGAAGCCGGCGGAATAAATTTTTCTTCAGGATACTTCATTGTAAATTTAGGCTTAAACATGTTCTTCATTGTAAGTGATAAGCCTTTTACAATTTCAGGTATATATATTTTCTCTAAAAATGTTAAATCTTTTTTTCTTTTCTTTACAGCCATCTAATCTCCAAAATATTTAACCTTTTTTATCATTCCATTAATATCATATTTTAACGATATTTTAATTTTTGGGCAGAGCCGCCCCTTCGCTGCAGTCTTTTGGCATAGCCATCCTAAGGGAAAATCTTCATATTTTAAACACCATAATTAAGACAGCAACCCAAACAATATTTATAAGTGACAATGGAAACATTACTTTCCATCCCAGGCTCATTAACTGATCGTATCTGAACCTCGGCAGGCTCCATCTGACCCAGATGAAAAAGAAAAGCAGAGCAGCAACCTTGATGCAAAAAGTTAATACTGAAATAACAGCATACAGTCCCCCTGATAAACCAAAGTTTTCCAGATAAGGGAATCTCCAGCCGCCGAGATATAATGTAACAATCATAGCGCTTGCGATAATCATGTTTGCATATTCGGCTAAAAAGAAACCGGCAAACTTCATACTGCTGTACTCGGTATGATAACCACCGACAAGTTCAGGCTCCGCTTCCGGCAAATCAAACGGAAGACGATTTGTTTCAGCAAATGCGGAAACAACAAAAGTAATAAATCCGACCGGCTGTAATATTGCATTCCACATCCATCCTGCTTGAGACAGTACAATATCCTCCGGTCGAAGTGAGCCTGCAAGCAATATCACTCCGCCGACAGAAAATCCCATTGATATTTCATAAGAAATCATTTGTGCAGAAGATCTGATTCCGCCGAGCAAAGAGTATTTGCTTCAGGATGACCAGCCCGCGAATGTAATTGCATAAACACCTAATGATGTTAATGAAAGGACATAAAGAATTCCTATGTTAACATCGGCAACAACAAGCGGGATATTGTAACCAAAAATATTGACTTCAGGGCCGAAAGGAATTACAGCATACGTTGTGAAGGCAACAAATAATGCTACAATCGGGGCTAAGGTATGAAGAGGTTTATTAGCAGCCTCCGGGACTATATCTTCTTTAAGCAGAAGTTTAAAAACATCGGCAAACGGCTGCAAAACCCCTTGCCAACCGACACGATTTGGCCCCAGCCTGTTTTGCGCCCATGCACTTATCCTTCTTTCAAAGTAAACAAGGTAAGATACAGTCAGTAACATTACCGTCAAAACAATGACTATCTTAATCAAACAAAAAACTATAATTCCCAATATGCTCATTTAATTAAAGCTCCATTTATGCTTTTATCCGGCAGCAATAGTATTAACCGGTTTCAATTTGGATTGAGCGCCAAGCTCGCCTATTACGTCATAATCCAAACCGTTAAATACGCTAATAGTTCCGGATATTTGATTAAAAACTTCTTCGGCAATATTAAACTTCAATTTAAATCCCATTAAACCCGAAAGAGCCGAAATAATTTTCCAAGATGATTTTGCATCGTACTTATGACCCAGCGCCCACCTGTCGAACTTAGTACCAAATTTATCAAGCCTGCTTAAAGTCATTCCATCGAGTGAGCGATCTGTTTCGATAGTAGAAACAGCAGGTTTTAATCTTTGGACTCTTCCCTGGAAATTAACAATAGTCCCGTTTTTCTCTGCATAAGCAGCAGCCGGAAAAACTATATCCGCAAAAACAGTTGTTTTATTAAAATTAGAGGCATTAACAATAAATAGATCCAATTTTGAAAAGACTTCTCCAAGTTCGGGATATGATGCAACAATATCATCTTCAATAAGATAAAGCGCTTTTATTTTACCTTCTTTAATACCGTTTATAATCCCGTCTAAATTAAGCCCTCCCTCACCAGGCTTAATACCAGCTACTTCGGCACCAAGACTATTTGGCGTTATATCATCTCTCCTCAAGATATTATCTTCAAAATATGGGTCTGTATATCTTTTAAAATCAATATTTCTTGAACCTAACGCCGAAGCAAACCTCGCCAGTAAATAATTATCTTCAAGTGCAGCATAAGGAGAGCCGATGAAAGCAATTTCATTTTTGGAATATTTTTTCAGCTCTTCAGCAGATTTATTTAAGGCTTCCTTCCATCCTGCTTTTTCCAAAGAGCCTTCTTTTCTTATATGTGGTCCATCTACCCTATCTTCTGAATTTACAGATTTGAACGTATTCAATCTTCCATGGTCGCACATCCAGTAATTATTTACTTCATCATTCTGCCGGGGAGTAATTCTAAGTATTTGATTATCTCTTACCCATAATTCTATATTGCATCCGCGTGAACATCCCTGACAAATAGTTTTATTCGCAGACATATCCCAGACTCTTGCTTTAAACCGGAAATCTCTATTGGTTAAAGCGCCAACAGGGCATATATCCGTAACATTTAATGAATATGGATTGTTTAATTCTTCTCCGGGAAAAGTAACTATAGTAACTCTGTCACCCCTTTTGACAAAAGTAAGTTCCGGATCTTTTGCTATCTCATCGCAGAACCTGATACACCGTGAGCATGATATACAGCGGTCGCCGTCAAACATAACATAAGGACCAAGACGCACACGTTTATCCTTATGAGTTTTCTCTTCAACAAAGCGGCTTTCGCCAACGCTGTGTGAATAAGCATAATCCTGAAGTTTACATTCACCTGCTTCATCACATATCGGGCAATCAAGCGGATGGTTAATAAGCAGAAATTCCATAACCGCATTCCGGGCGCTGAGAGCTTTTTCGGATGCAGTATGAACAACCATTCCTTCAGAAGCAAGTGTAGAACATGCTATAGCCAGCTTGGGCATCTTTTCAATTTCAACCAAACAAACACGGCAATTACCCGCTATAGATAAACTTGGATGCCAGCAAAAGTGAGGAATTGTTATCCCGTGGTTGTTAGCAGCCTGAATAATAGTCTGCCCCTGCTGAAACTCAATCTCTAAACCATCTAAAACGAATTTAGGCATTTAATCTACCCGCAAATGAGTTTAATTCCTTTACCCAATCCTGCCTATCCGCCGGCAGGTATAATATTAATCTTGATCTTACCATAACAATTTTACTAATTTAAAGTAAAAACAAGTATAGTAAGATCAAGATTTTTAAAGAACTTTTATGTGACCGGTTGAACCACCAAATTAATTTTTATTTTATTATGGAATCGACCGTATGATATTCAAAATCAAATGCTTTCGCAACGCCCTTATAGGTAATCTTACCATCAATCATATTTAATCCAAGTTTTATTTCAGTGTTTGATTTAATGGCTTTTTCATAACCTTTATTAGCAATTTCCACTATATAAGGCAAAGTAGCATTTGTTAAAGCTAAAGTAGAAGTATGGGGAACAGCGCCCGGCATATTTGCAACACAGTAATGAACTACACCATCAATAACGAAGGTGGGGTGTTCGTGTGTTGTAGGTTTGCAGGTTTCAATACATCCGCCTTGATCAACAGATACATCAACTATTACAGAACCTTCTTTCATCAAAGGAATCATATCTCTTCTAACAAGCTTTGGCGCTTTGGTTCCCGGGATTAAAACTGCACCGATAACAAGATCAGCTTTAGGAAGACCAGCTCTGATATAATACTCATTTGACATCATTGTTGTAACATTAGCCGGCATTACATCATCAAGATAACGCAACCTGTATAAATTGTTATCATAAATTGTAACTTTAGCGCCGAAACCTGCAGCAATTTTTGCAGCATTAGTTCCGACAATACCGCCGCCAAGTATCATAACTTCAGCAGGACCCGTTCCCGGAACTCCGCCTAATAAAATTCCCCGTCCGCCCATTGCTTTTTCAAGATATTTAGCACCTTCCTGGGGAGCCATTCTTCCCGCAACCTCACTCATTGGAATCAAAAGCGGAAGTGAGTTATCGGCTTTCTGAACTGTTTCATACGCAATACATACACATTTTACTTTCATCATCGCTTCGGTTAATTCCTTACTTGCAGCAAAATGAAAATAAGTAAATAATACCTGCCCCTGCTTAATCAACCCGTATTCAGGTTCTATTGGTTCTTTCACTTTCATTATCATATCGGCAGCAGAATAGACTTCTTTTGCCGTTTTTACAATCTCAGCCCCAATAGCTTTATAATCTTCATCGGAAAAGCCGCTTCCAACACCAGCGTTTGTTTCAATAACAACTTTATGACCGTTCTGAATAAGAGTAGATGCGCCTACGGGTAGTAAAGCAACTCTATTCTCATTGGCTTTTATTTCTTTTGGAACACCAACTAACATATACCACCTCTTTTTTCAGCTATGCAGCTGATTTTAGTAATGTATTTTTTGATTTTATGATTAATTTAATAAAAGACTTCTCATCAAGAAGTTCATTTGCAGCTTCAAGGATGTTTTCTCTTGTTACCGCATCTATATCTTTTATAGCATCATCAATTGATTTTATTTTATTAAAATATAATTCCGATTGAGCCATGCGCATCATCCTGTTTGAAGTGCCTTCCAGGCTTAAAAGCAGGCTTCCTTTAATCGATTCTTTTGCTTTGTTTAATTCCCGCTCGGAAACCTTAATCTCGCGTAATTTTTTAAATTCTTTTAAAACGATAGCAAGTGCCTTATCCATCATTTTGTCATTTGTAGAAAAGTAGACACCAAAAGTTGAAATATCATAAAAGGAATTTAAGAAGGAGTTTATTTGGTAGGCAATTCCTTTTTTTTCTCTAACCGATTGGAACAATCGTGAGCTACTACCTTCGCCCAGTATTTGAGAAAGGACGTTTGCGATAGTTCTCTTTTCGTTTTTATATCCATAAGTAGCCCGTCCAATTATAGCGTGAACCTGCTGAATCTCTTTATCAATTACCTCAAGTTTCGCAATTGAATTGTTAGGCAAATAATTTTTTCTTTTAATATTCGATGCGCCTAAATCCGTTTTTATATATTTATCTGCAAACCTTAGAAGCTTTTCATGATTAACAGCGCCCGATGCCGCTATAACCAAGCGGTTGAACCCGTACATTTCTTTCACGAAATTAAATAAATCAGGTTGGGAAAATTTTCTTAAGTTTTCTTCCGTTCCGATAATCGGCATACTTATGCTGTTTCCTGAAAAAATATTTTCTTCAAACCTATCAAATATTAATTCTTCGGGATTATCTTCAATATCGTATAACTCATCTATAACAACGCTTGATTCTTTCTTCATTTCGCCGGGTTTAAATGCAGGCTGCTGAATCATATCTGAAAGGACATCAAAAGTTTTTTCAATATGGTTTTCAAGCCCCCGACCATAATAACACGTATGCTCTTTGGAAGTAAACGCATTTAAGTAGCCGCCGAATGATTCTATATCAACAGCAATTTTTTTTGCGGAACGCTTTTTTGTCCCTTTAAACAACATGTGTTCAATAAAATGTGTAATCCCATTATTTTGAAAATTTTCATCCCGTGAACCTACATTAAACCAGAACCCAAGTGAAAAGGATTTTACATAAGGGATTGTCTCTGAAATTACTTTTATTCCGTTTGGAAGGACTGTCTTATTATATTGGCTCAAGTCTGTTTTTTTCTTAGATTCAACTAAAAATATGAGGTCAAATATAGAGAAATGGGTATATGTAGTCAAGGAAAGTTAACAGGCAGATGGTCTCCATCAATTGACATTTTCATTAAAAGCTCTTTCAGCTTTACAGTTTAAGACGAATTTGCAAGGAGAATTTCAATATTAGGAAATGTCTTTCCTTTGCCTTAAAACTTCAAAAAGAAGTATGCCTGTCGCAACAGAAACATTTAATGATTGGATTTTCCCTTTCATGGGGATGTTTATGAGGAAGTCGCAATTATCGGCTGTAAGTTTTCTAATACCTTTTTCTTCATTACCCACTACCAGGGCTAAGGGTATTTTATAATCTACCCCGGCATAATCTTTAGAATTATCCAAAGAAGAACCGGCAATCCAAAATCCATTATCTCTAAGTTCTTTCATTGTTTGAGATAAATTATTTACGACACACATTTTAACATATTCGGCGGCTCCTGCTGAAGTTTTGGCAACGGTATCATTTACAGGGGCGCTGTTATGTTTAGTTATAATTACACCGTCAACACCACTACAATCGGCAGTACGAAGAATTGCACCTAGATTATGTGTATCCTGGATGGAATCAAGAATTAGTATTAAAGGATAAGTTGATTGCTTTGCGGTTGAAATTATTTCGTTTAAAGTATAATATTTTTGCTCCAGCTTAATTGCAACAACTCCCTGCGTATTGGGATGGATAGTAATAGCTTTTAATTTTTCCAGCGGAATTTCATTGCACTTTATTCCCTTTTTCTTAGAAGCAATTCTTATTGCATCTAAAATAGAACCTTTTTGTCCATATAAAATATAAACCTGATCAATTTGTCCCCCTGAATTTACTGCTTCAAGAACGGGTTTACGTCCAATTATAAGATTCATATGATACTTTTATAAAAAATGAGGCTGACTAAAAAGTAACTTTAGAATACTACAGTAAAATTACTATTTTAATTTTAGTCAATATTGAGCCATAATAAGGGTCGGCTTGGCAAGTCGACCTATATTTTAGTCAGCCTCGTAAATAGTTATTTTTTGTGTTGTTCTAATTTAAAAGGCGGTGGAACAAATTTAGGAAATTTATCTTTATTCTTATCAAGATATACAAAACCTGCAGTACCAATTATAATTAAAATTATTGATATTAATTGCGCTTCCGATAAGCCGAAAAGCAAATGCGGGTTTAGTCTTAAAAATTCTACAGAAAACCGTTCAACCCCGGCAAATATTAAATACAGCATAAATAATTTGCCGTCTGTCCAGTCTTTTTTTCTTAGATACCAGAGAATAAAAAAGATAACTGTGCAAATAAGAAATTCATAAACAGGAGTTGGATGAAGGCGGATAACCTCATCAAATTTTGTTATTATACCGTATTGATCTGATCTTACAAACCGGGAAGATAGATCATGGAAGTTATCTCTAACAGCTAATGCCGGATTGTCAATATAATATTGTTTTAATACATCGGCAGGTTTTACAGTACCGTTTGCAAAATTAGTCCCCCAGAACAGAGATGTTGGTATGCCATAATCACCATCACCGGCAAGCTGGCAGCCTATCCTGCCTATTCCGTATGCCAGGATAAGAGATGGAGAGGCTGCATCGCTGATAAATAAAAATGAAATTTTCTTCTTCTTTAAATATACTGCAATTACTACAGCAGCTAAGATCAACCCGCCGTAAAAAGTAAGACCGCCGGGCGAAAATGCACTCAGAAAAGGATTTGCAATAAACGAATCCCAGTTTTCGATTAAATCTAAAACTTTGCTTCCGATTATCCCAAAAATTATAGCAAGCAAAGTAATTTCTGTTGCCAGGGACGGGTTTAATTTTCTTCTTTCAAATTCCTTTGTTAATATGTAGCTGGAGATGATAAAAGCAATACCTACCATCAATCCGAAGCTATATACTGTAAATGGTCCTATCTTGAAAAGTTCCGGATACATTAAAGTATTCCTTGCTTACTTGTGTACAATAATTTTAATTATATATAATAATCAGTTCATTTACGGACAAGGTTGATTATTTCCGAATAATTATCAAGCCCAATTAATTTTTGCTCTCCTGTTCCCATATTTTTCAAATTCAATTTTCCCGATTGAAATTCATCACCACCGATGAATAATACATACCTGGCATTGAATTTATTGGCTTCCCGCATTTGTGCTTTAACACTGCGATCAAGATAATCATAATCCACCACAAGATCACCTTTTCTAAAATACAAAGCAAGATCAAAAACTTTAGAAGACAAATTTTTATCGAGCTTAATTATATAAAGGTCAATATTTTCTTCAGGCAAATTCAGAGATTGTTCGTTTTCGCATGCAAAAAGAATTCTTTCCATACCTGCAGCAAAACCTACACCGGGCGTAGGTTCTCCGCCGAGTTGTTCAACAAGCAAATCATACCTTCCGCCGCCGCAAAGGGCGCTTTGTGAACCGACCTTGCCGCTAACTATTTCAAACGTAGTTTTTGTGTAATAGTCTAATCCCCTGACAAGTTTTGGATCTATTTCAAAAGGGATATTGGATTGCTTAAGAAGATTTTTTACAACTTCAAAGTCGGTCCTACTCTCTTCATCTATATAATCAATTAAAAATGGAGCGCTCTTAAGTATTTCCTGATCCGATTCTACTTTGCTGTCAAAAATTCTTAATATATTCTGATCGAGACGTTTTCTGCTGTCCCCGGAAAGTTTGTCTTTAGAATCATTTAAGAATTCCCGCAAAAGATTTTTATAATTCTCTCTTGATCCAGGGACACCGAGTGAATTCAATTTTACAGTTAGGTCTTTAAGTCCCAACCCGGATAAGATTTTATAAACAATTATTATGATTTCGGCATCAAGCAGCGGTGAGGTACTTCCCAAAGCTTCGCCGCCAAACTGATGAAATTGGCGCTGCCTGCCTGCCTGGGGCCTTTCCTGCCGGAACATTGGAGAAATATAAAAAAATTTATTCAACGACTGATATTTACCCAGCGAGTGTTCAATAAAAGCTCTAACAACCGATGCGGTCATTTCAGGTTTTAAGGTAAGGCTTGTTTTACCTTTATCGATGAAGGTATACATCTCTTTGCCAACAATATCGGTCTCTTCACCGATACTGCGCGCAAATAAAGCAGTTTCTTCAAAGACAGGAGTACGAATTTCTTTATAATTAAAACCCGTAAAAATTTCTTCAACAACTTTTTCCAAATACTTCCATCTTTGTATTTCAGTTGGAAGTATATCTTTTGTCCCTGTAATTGCTTTAAGCATAAATGTTATATTTTCTTTTCAGAAGTGTTTTGCGATAAGTAAAATACATTTCCCCGAATAAATATAATCATGTTCCTACTTCCACATTTAAGTGAATATTTATCATCATATATGTCTTTATAAATTCCGGCAGGCAGATATTTAAGACTCTATCTCTATAGAAGAAGCGGTTAAACTTCAAAGTAATTTTCTTCTTCTTTTTTGAATATTTCTAAAATTTCTTCCGAGGTTGTTGCTTTAATCAATTTTTCCCTGAATTCATCTTTATTCATCATGCGGGAAATACGGCTTAAAAGCTTTATATGTTTACTTACAAGATTATCTTTACCGACGAGAAGGAAAACAAGGTTGACCGGACGACCGTCGAGTGAATCATATTCAATCGGTTTATTAGATTTTCCGAATGCAGCCAGAATATCATTTATAGCATTTGTTTTACCATGCGGAATTGCAAATCCTTTACCTACCCCTGTAGACATGATCTTTTCTCTTTCCAGAACTGCATCTCTAATTTTCCCTAAGTCTATTACTCTCGGATCTTTTTTAAATAAATCAATCAGTTCATTTATAACTTCTTCTTTTGTTTGTCCCTGAAGATCCGGAATGATAAAATTTTTATTTAATAAATCCAATACTTTCATCAAATACCACCGGCTTTCATCTGGTTAAATAAAATTTCTTAAAATCAACGTTTAATTTAATATTCTATTCTAAGTTTAGCAATTATGAGCCATTACAATAAAAAAAATTGTACCTCTTGCTCACACAGCATTTTTTTGACATTTTCCGAATTATACTCGAATTTCAACTGAAATTGGGCTTAAAGAGATAGTTTAATTTAACAGAGTTGAGATTTTAATTACAGCATTTTGCGCAGGTTCATAATTGTCGTCAATTGTAATAGCTTTATTGAAATGTTTTAAAGCTTTCAGCCAATCACCCTTTTTTTCATATATTTTCCCGAGATTATAATAGGAGTGACAGTTTGAATCAGCGCTATTCATTTCAATAGCCTTTTCAAACCAATGGATAGCGTCTTCTTCCCTCCCCAGACTTACCAGATAAGATCCTATATCGTGATATGATTCTCCAAACTCAGGCTCCAGTTCAACAGCTTTTTTACATTCTTCTATTGCAAGATCATATTTACCCTTTAGACTATAGACAACGCCCAGACAAGTATAAGCTTTTGCAGTCGGGCACATTCTGATTGAAGCCCGATACGCTACAATAGCGTTTTCAAGTTTCCCGTCAACATGCAGTTTATAAGCAGTATCAAAGTATTCGGCTGCTAAAGAAATACTATTTTTTTTAATCATAATAAGGACTTTATTAAATAATTTACAAATGTCTTACATAGAATACTTTATTTTTGCATGCTAAATAACATTTAATACAAAAAATATCAATTTAGGTTCGATAAGAGGTATATTTTCCCATAGCAAAGTAATTTTGAATCGATGAAAAACTTTGAATCTGTGTAAATAGCTGCGTCGTTCTTAATTAAGAATAAAAAATGAACCTTAAAAGAAGATATTTTAAACTTCTGAGCTGTATATCAATTTAACGCGGTTATTTAATCAGATATTATTTTTCGTTCAATATATAATCTTCCAATTTCAGCGCCGATTATAAACACAGCACATGAGTAATATATCCAGAAAGCTACAACAACTACCAAAGCGTAAGCTCCGTAAATCCTGTTGAATGTTCCAAAATGGTGAAGATAAAATCCAAATCCCTGTTTTGCAGCTTCCCAAAGAACAGCAGCCCATAAAGCACTTACCAAAGTAGGATTTCTACCCGGCTTTCTGACCGGAACAGTCATATATAAAATAAAAAAAATAATGAAGATTAAAACAAGCGAAATTAATGAAAGCATAAAATGTTCAAANNTATAAAAAAGATTAAAATTACCATAATCACCAGGGCAAAATCTCTTAATTTACCAATTAAGAAATGAACGCTGGCTTCAATCCCGACAACTTTATTGAGTATAGTCCTCATGCTGCTGAATAGACTGCTTGCGGCAAAAAGCAAACCGAAACCACCGACAATTCCTGCAATGTTCTTGTATTCTATAACCTCATTAATTCTTGTAAAAATTATTTTTTTAACAAATTCCGAATAATTGTGATAAGGAATAATTGTGTCAACAGCAAGATTAACCTGGGATTGAATATTTTGCGATTTGAGTATGTTACCGAGAATTGAAAACATTATAAGAAAAAACGGGATAACACAAATCAACANNTTAGATAGCATTTTAACTTTTAAAAACAAAAACTTTTCTATATGTTTTATATTAAGCATTCATTATTCTAGAGATTGTGTTAAAATAAATATCCGATAAAATATTCAAATTAACTTCAATTTTATTTTTTATTGATAAAAGCTCCCCACCGGTTGTGCCAAGGAAAGTAAACGATTGCCCTGCAACATTTAATATTTTTTCAAATTCTTCTTTTTTATTCTTATCAACAGAGACTATAATTCTTGACTGGCTTTCTGAAAACAATGAAAAATCATCCCGCGTTTTAACAGGGATATCTACTGCAGCACCAACAGGGTTTTCTTCATTAATAATACAGCACTCGGCTAATGCAGAAATAATACCGCCTTCGGATATATCATGTGCCGATTTGATAAGTTTTTTGTCAATTAAAGATAGTACAGTACCTTGAAGTTTCTTTTCAATATCTAAACTTATTTTAGGTGAATCTCCTGAAACAGTATTGTGAACTGCTTTCAGATATTCGCTTCCGCCTAATTCTTCAAAATCTTCGCCTAATACATAAATAAGGTCATTATCAGTTTTAAAGTAAGAAGTTGTAATATTTTCAAGTTTCTCTATGAGTCCAACCATTCCGATTGTAGGTGTGGGATAAACAGCAGTGTTCGGGGATTCATTGTAAAAACTTACATTACCGCCGGTAACCGGAGTATCGAAAAATCTGCATGCTTCGCCCATTCCTTCTATAGCCTCCTTAAATTGCCAATACATTTCAGGTTTATAAGGATTACCAAAATTTAAGCAGTTTGTTATTGCAAGCGGAATACCGCCGGAACAAACAATATTTCTTGCAGACTCTGCAACCGCAATTTCCGTCCCTACTTTAGGGTTTAGATAAACATATCTTGAATTGCAATCTGTCTTCATTGCCAATGCTTTGTTTGTCTCTTTTATATAGACAACGGCGGCATCGCATCCGGGACCAACAATGGTATTGGTTCTTACCATTGAATCATATTGTTCATAAACCCATCGTTTGGAAGCAATATTGGGTGATGAAAAAACTTTTATAAAAGTATCGTACATATTTTTGGGTTGGGGCAATTTGGAAGCATCATATTCCCGTAATTGTTTAATGTAAGCCGGCTGCCTTGTTTCTCTTATGTAAACAGGCGCTCCTCCCCCAAGTACTAATTCATACGCAGGAATAACAGCTTTTTTTTCACCGAGATAATCTATATCCAGTAAACCATCGTTAGTTACATATCCTACTTTTTCACAATGCAAGTCCCATTTTTCAAAAACTTTTTTTACTTTATCCTCAAAACCTTTTTTCACAACACATAACATTCTTTCCTGGCTCTCGGAAAGCATAATCTCATACGCAGTCATTCCCTTTTCTCTTAGAGGAACTTTAGTGAGGTCTATTTTCATACCCGAATTTCCCTTTGCGCTCATTTCGCTTGTAGAACATGCAATTCCTGCGGCGCCCATATCCTGGATTCCAATCAGCCAGCCGTGCTGAATAATTTCAAGGGAAGCTTCAAGCAATAGTTTCTCAGTAAATGGATCTCCAACTTGAACTGAAGGACGCTTTGCTTCGGATTTCTCCGATATTTCTTCAGAAGCAAAAGTAGCACCATGAATTCCATCGCGTCCTGTGGAAGAGCCGACAATCATAACTGTACTACCTTCTCCTTTTGCAACGGCACTTGCAAATTTATCCTTCTTAACAATGCCTACCGCCATTGCATTTACCAGCGGGTTATCACTATAAGACTCATCAAAATAAACTTCACCGGCAACAGTCGGAACACCAAAGCTGTTTCCATAATCGCCGATTCCCCTGACTACACCATCAAAAAGGAACCTGTTATGAGCATCTTCCAAAGATCCGAACCTTAATGAATTAAGAGAAGCTATAGGACGCGCTCCCATCGTGAAAATGTCTCTCATTATTCCGCCGACACCGGTTGCAGCACCCTGATATGGTTCGACAGCAGAAGGATGATTGTGGCTTTCAATTTTAAATGCAACTGCAAAGTCATCGCCTATATCTACCAGTCCGGCATTTTCTTCCCCTGCACCAACAAGAAGACGACCTCCTTCCCTGGGAAGTGTTTTAAGCAATGCAATAGAATTTTTATAACTACAATGTTCGCTCCACATAACACTAAAAATCCCAATTTCCGTATAAGTTGGAATTCTTCCTAAAATCTTTTTAATTCTGCTAAATTCTTCTTCTATTAAGCCATGCTCCAAAGCTACTTCTAAAGTTACCTCAGGTTCATTCATTAAGATTTATCCATTTTTCTTAAATTGAAATGTATTTAAATTATAATTATAAATATAACACTTTTCGTTTTGGATAAGAAAAGGTAAAGAAAATTTAAAAGGAGATACATTTAATTTGCCATCGGGTACTGTTCGCCTGGCAGAAAGTGACGCATGCAAAAATCAGGCATTTATTTATAATGAAAAAGTAATCGGACTGCAATTTCACATTGAGGTTACCGGGAAGCTCGTAAACGAAATGCTTGAAAGCGGAAATGATGAATTGAAAAGTAATGTGTATATTCAAACAAAAGATGAAATCCGCAAAGGAATAAATTTTTGCAAAGAAGCTAATTATCTTCTGCACAAGTTATTGGATAAGATGGAGGAAAAGTGTAAGAGGAAATGAATCATTTTAATATTCTATAATTTTAAAGACGATATAATTTCCTCTTTGCTTGATATTAAATGTTTTAATTACAAAGAAAAATTTATTATTTTATTAGATTTTTTAGCGGGCAATTTTGAGTCGAAAAAAACATCCTGCCATTGGTTTCAATACTTACGGTGAAGAGTATATCGGACATATTAACCAAACTTCAGTAATGATCTTATTTAAATAAATCTCTTTGCAGAGTTTTTAATTACCCAGTATTTTTTTACCTAAATAAAATCTTATACCTGCCATCAATAAGTTGTAAATATTTTTCTTTCATACCGTGGGATAAAAAGCTTTTAGATATTAAATCGTTAAATAGATTTTTAGCATTATTAAATTCAACAAGGATTTGTCCTATTGCTTTTCCATTTATCTTTAATCTTTCTTTTCCCCAGTAGTCAACCAAAATTTTTCTATTAAGGTTTTTCTTTTTACCCATAAGCGGTAAAGCAATTTCCTCCGCCGGGTTTTGGATTGCAATGGTAGTATTAATCAAATCATAAGCGGGAGACAATTCAACTTTATTATCACGAGTTATTAATGAAAAATTCTTTAAATGTTGATCTTCGTTACCGACAAGAAAATTGAATATTGTAAGCCGGAACAATTTTATTTTTTCGATAACAGGGAAACTACAATAATTATCAATAATCAAAGTCAGTTTTTCCATGCTATAGTCATATTTCGTTTCCCTACTATTTCCTGAAAGCTGAGCAAAATCTTCCAGAGAATATTTTTTATTTATACCGTACCTATCAAATCGTTTAATAAAATATGTCAACTTACCATCAATTGAATAAACCATTCCATGAAGCGGGATATCAAGACCAGTAATTTTTGCAAGTTTCATTGTTAAATCTTCATTCTCCGGAAGTTGACAATATAAAGTACTTTGAGGTTTTAAAATATATCTCCCGCCGATATCCACAATTTCAAACATATTATCTTTTACATTCAATGTGACACTTAATTTCGACTGAACACCTTGTATTGACATTTTAATTGCCCTTCTGGCAGCTTCTCTTATTTGTTCTTCCTGTGTCAATTGAAGGTCTTTCAATTCTTTCAGATTATTAGATAAAAGCTTTAATCCCTCATCGGAATATTTTTTTTCTCCACAGGACAGATATGTTATTGGACATATATTCATTATTCTTCGCTCACCGTTACTGAGCCAACAAGATCTTTACCCACAAGTACAAGCAGAGAAAAGAAGTCATTGCGATCCGTTTTAGCTTGCCGGATTAATGCATCAAGCTGCATTCCCTCCGGAAGTAAACCTTCAAAAAAAGGCGGGAAGTTATTATATTCATATTCTTTTTTTGAAACCGGCATCGTTAATGAAATAGCAGAACCGTTATACTTTTCATCGTAAATAAATTTATACTTTTTGCCTTTTTCTATCTCGAATAAATCGCCTGTGTAATTACCAAAATTATATACTTTAGCTTTCTTCATTTTCCTTTCGCATTAAATTCATTAGAGGACTATCAAAATTCATTTTAATATTTAAAACTTCAAATATTTTAACTAATGTATTCAGACGAACAGATTCCTTACCTTTTTCTATGTCAAATACAACTGTTTTTCCCACACCAGCTAAATCAGCTAATTGTTTTTGAGTAAGCCCGCTTTTAGCTCTATGAAATTTCACAATAAGTGCGAGGTCTTTTTTAATATCCATATTCTTCCCGCTATATCAGTAATTATTATCATTTCTATTGGAATTTAGCTCTTATATTATTAAAAAACAAGTATTTTACTGTTATAGCAGTATTATTAAGTTTAAATAGATAAAATCGGGATAATTTAATTAAATTAGCACTATATTGCTGCTATAGCGGTAATTTTTGCAGGAATTAAAATTTCAAGTACTCATTCCAAATCTTAAAAAGCTTATAAGTGGCTTTAATATCTCCGCCGCAATATGCGGCAATATCTTTTATCCTTCCAGCCTCGAAGAGGGTTTTCACTTCCATACCGGAAATATCTTTAGATTTTGGAGACTCTACCCCAAATGCATGACAGTAAAAATCGAGATTAAATTTACGTGTTAATCCATAATAAGTGAACTGCTCAAGAAGGTCTATGTGGATTGATGTGTCGAAGCGGTTTGTCATTAAATTTTTTGAAGGTTTAATTTTATTTAATGCGGACCGCATCATTAAAAAAGGTATATCAAAATTTCTTCCGTTAAATGAAATGAACTGATCAGTTTTTTCTGCAATTCTCCAAAAAGATTTTAGCATTTCCGCTTCGCTCAAACTTCTATAATTGACATCCTTCTCTTCATTAGACCACTCTTCTTTTTCATCGTTCTCATAATACACAAATGCTTTTTCTTTTTGCACATCAAATAAACCGATTGCAATGACTTTTGCCGTAAACGGATAAAGAGATGTAAAACGGATTAAGTCGTCAATCTTTTTATCTTTTTCTTTTTGGTCTTCAATTTTTTGGGCATCACGCAGCAGATATTCCTGCTGGCTTTCGGAAAGCGTTTCAAACGGAAATGAAACTGTTTCAATATCAAAAACAACCTGACGCATATAAATCCCCGGTATGACTTTATTATATTGGGTTAATTACGTATTTCTTTTAAAACCTTTTGACCATATTAACAAAATCTTCCGGCAGAGGAATAGATTTTTTTGTAAACGGGTTTATATGTAAAAGTATTACCGAAGCATCTGCAAAAATCTTTTTATTTTCAATATTTTCTATAATATGGTCAAACAGATGGAGCCAGAGTCTCTTCAAATGCTTTAATCTTATCTTTTACATTCACGGGAATTGGCACTGACTGCTGTTTTTTATAGTCATACGAAACTAACTTGGTTAATGCAGCAGCAGCGTGAATGCTTTCCTTTTCCCGTTTTATTATTATAAGGTGTTCAACGTCGGAACTTTTATTTCCAATCTTTGATACTCTTGTCAGAACCTCAAGTTCATCACCCAGAACTATTGGCTGCAAGTAATCAATTTCAATCCTTGCAATAATTGCCCCAAAATTGAGACTATTTTTAGGCATATTAAGCACATCATTAAAGTAGGCTATACGAGCTTCTTCAAGATAGGATAAATATGCTGCATTGTTTACATGACGCATTACGTCAAGATCTGAAAATCTTACATTTATTTTAATTTTATGTTTGAAATTTTTTTCTTCCATAATATTTTGACTTATGATAAATTTTTAGGAAAATATTTCCTTAAATATCTTTTTAGTTTTTTCTATATCTTCAAAACTTACATCAAGATGAGTAATTGCTCTGATAAACCCGGGCTTACCTTCTGAAAGAAGGATACCCTCATCTTTAAACTTATCAATAACGCTTTCTACACTTAAAGATACAGATTTAAATATTACAATATTCGTCTGGACAGTATTGATATCAATTTCAAGCGAAGGAATTTCCGCAATTGCAGCAGCAAGATTTTTTGCATTCTTATGATCTTCTGCAAGACGATTAATATTATTCTTCAGCGCATATAGACCCGCTGCAGCTAATATTCCAATCTGACGCATTCCTCCCCCCCATGCTTTGCGTACCCTGAACGCTTCCTTAATAAATTCCTTTGTACCCGCAATAATTGATCCTGCCGGTGCACCCAATCCTTTTGATAAGCAGCATGAAATTGAATCAAAATATGAGGCATATTGTTTAACGGAAATCCCTGTTTCGACAGATGCATTCCATATTCTGGCGCCGTCAAGGTGATAAAGTAAATTATATTTATTAACTAATTCTTTTACCCTGATAATATTTTCAATCGGGTGAATTGTACCGCCTGCCCGATTATGAGTATTTTCAAGCGCTACTACTTTGGTCCGGGGCATGTAATAAGCACTTACAGGCCTGATGCAAGGTTCAATCTGTTCAGGCATTATTACACCCATTTCACCGGGAACAGGCATAATCTGTAAACCGCTAAGTACTGCGGGTGATCCCGATTCATATTGAAAAATATGAGCATCTCTTTCACATATTACTTCATCGCCGGGATTAGTTAAAACATTAAGGCATAACTGGTTCCCCATAACTCCGCTGGAAACAAACAGCGCCGCTTCTTTTCCCAAAAGACCGGCAGCATATTCCTGTAGTTGATTAACTGTCGGGTCTTCCTGGAATACATCATCTCCCACTTCCGCTTCATACATAGCTTTTCGCATTTCATTCGAGGGTTTGGTAACAGTGTCACTACGAAGGTCAATAATTCTTTTCATATTTCAATCAAAAATTAATTTATATTGTGAAATTTAAATAATTACGATTACAATTTTAGGCGTTTCTTTACTTTTTTAATTATAAATAATCCAATTATGCAGATAGATATAACAGAGCAAATAGCAGGAACAATAAATGGGTACTTAGTAAAAAAAGTTTCCGTATCTTCAAGAGAAACATCAGCAACGATATAAGTTTTAGTAAATAATTCCGATTGGATTTTTGTCCTTCCCAACGGATCAATCACACAGCTTATACCTCCGTTTGCCGCCCTGATTACGGTCCTTCTATTTTCGACTGCACGCAGAATAGAAATATCTTTATGCTGGTAAGGTCCGCTTGACTTTCCATACCAGCTATCGTTTGTGACAACAGTAATTAGTTCAGCGCCTCGTTTTACAAAATTTGTTACAAAATACGGGTATATTGATTCATAGCAGACAAGGCTTGTAATATGAATAGAATCACTTTGGAAAATTTTATTATTGGAAGATTGCCGGGTCAGATAAGGCATAGAGAAATTTGCCGTATTTCTGCCGATATTCCAGCCGGAAATTCCAACACCCCACTTAATCAAATCGCCAAGGAATGGAAATGTATCAACAAACGGGACTCTTTCACCAAAAGGAACAAGCTTTATTTTACCATACCTTTGAACACGCCATGAATCCGGTGCAAAGAGTAAAATTCCGTTATATATAGTGTAATAGGAATTTTCCTGTTCACCTTTAACAACATCCGGCGGCATTTTATCGCCTTTGAAATAATACCTGACATCGGGCATTCCCGTTATCAAATAAACATTGTTCTTTCTTAAAAACGTATAAATCGAATCCACAATATTTTCATAAGAGCCATCCAACAAAAAAACCGGAAGTGCAGTCTCCGGCCAAACTATAAGTTTAGCCCCCTTTGAAACTGCTTGCTGTGAAAGAGAAATATATGATTGAGTGAGCTCATTCAAATTTCCTCCTTCCCACTTTCCCCATGGATCAAGATTAGGTTGAATTAATCCTACTCTGATTGTCTTGTTTGTTTCTTTAAAAGCAGAAAATTTATAAAATCCATAGCCTAAAACCACAATAAATATTATTATTGCCGTTGCCGAATAATAAATAAATTTCTTTTTAGACACTTTTATATTAGTAAAAGCTTTGTACAAGAATATATTTATATAGATTACCAACAACGATAAACCGATAACTCCTATAGCATCAGAGATCTGAATGAAAGCAGTAAAATTAGCCAAACCGTTTCCAAGCGTCAGCCATGGAAAGCTCAACTCAGTAAGCATATATAAGTATTCATAAGCGCCCCAGAAGAAAGGTAAAAGATAAATTACCTGTCTATTAGGGAGGGATCTTCCGGCAAAATAAAGAAGCGTTGAAGGTATTAAAAAAAACAGCGGGTTAGCAAATAGCAGAAGACCACCTGAAATCATTAAAAAAGGATCTGCTTGTTTTTGCCAGCTTCCTACCCAATAAATTGTTATTACATTAAAAACAAAGGCAGTTAAATAAGTTGCCCGGTTTATCCCGGCAAGTGTTTGTCTTTTTTCAACTACATAAAAATAAGGGACAAAAGAGAAAAACAATAAAATTGGGAAGGGCATAGGGAAAGGGGGAAATCCTATTCCAAGCATTATTCCACTTAATATTAAAAGCAATTGTTCTTTTTTTAATTTACTTTTTTCTCCGGGAGGAAGTAATTTGCGTTTTAGAAATGCCGGTTTCACTTTTTATTCTTTTTCTTTCTTAAAATAAAATATCTTAACAAATATATAGCCAGTACAATGACTAAAACAATTAATACTATATCGCTATAAGTCGAAATCAAGTTATCGGCATACTTTAAATTTTGTCCAAAAAGTACACCAAGATAAATTATACCAGCATTCCATATTAAAGCGCTGATTGATGCAAACAACGCGGTTTTCTTAACATTTAATTCGCTCAACCCGGCAAATAAGGAAATAACCGATCTCATCCCCGGCAGGAATCTATTTGAAA
>PLNZ01000031.1 GCA_003142915.1 Ignavibacteriales bacterium
TCTAAATCATTATGAATATTAATAAATCCGCCAAATTTCACTGGTTCTTCATAAACCAAGCTAAACCGGTCTTCTGCTCTTTTCACTAATTCTTTTCTGGAGGTTTCAACTATGCTTTCCATAAAAACTCCTTTTTGTTGCATTTTAAAAGTGTTTAATCGCATAATTAGCTTATAAGGAGGACTATCTTATATGGTGTATAAGAACATAATTAAGTGCGAAAGATGCACGGAAGCCATTTCGTGTGGAAATCTAAATCCGGACGGCTGCCATGAATACGGATCAGAAATCGATTCAATCTCTTGCCCCGATAACGCAATCATACTTGAAGAGAAAGTTCCATATTTAACTCTTAACGAACTCTAATCTTTTTATTCCGCACGACTCCGCATAATTTAGCCTTTTATTTATTATACAAATAAATTGCTAATATTCTATCGATTTTTTTTCAAATACATGGATTTTAAATCTGGGGTCATCGAGACTCTTTATTTTTATACGTACTACGCGTATCTTTTAGGTAATTTGAAAGATGCAGAAATGTATTACGGTTTTTTAAAAGAAGAATTTAAAGAATCCGGCCGGCAAGACTCTCTGGAAGCCCACCAACTCCTCGAGCTCAANNATTGCCCTGTGTTATCGGGCCCCCAAGCTGAAGCTCCTTCAAGCACGGCCCAGAAAGAGCTTGTGAAGGAGATCTTCTTGCAAGGAACCGATCAATTAAAAAGAATTCTAGATGAAAAAGGCCTCTACCTCTATAATATCGAGCATCCTTGTGGGGAGTTCGGAAACGTCGACATGGCGTACCGCGGAGAATATACCGCGTACCCTATCGAGGTCAAGAAGGACCAGGGGAAACACGACCTTATAGGGCAGATTAATAAATATGTCCTTTTTCATAGGCTTCAGTTTCATTTGAAGCACTACAAATTTGTTAAGCCGGTGACTATTTGCCAATCTTATTTGCCGTATGTTCAAAAGGAACTTAAAAAATATGGCGTCTTAACATTGATTTATCAACGATCGGATAACGCATTAAAGTTGGTAGAAATTTAAACCAAAAAGGTATAATAATATGGGGTGGAAAAAAACCGGGATTAAAAAAATAGAAACAAAAAAGGTAGAAGTTAAAAGCTATCTGTATTGGGAAGTTCCTGGATCCGATGAGGACATGCCCTCTAATTACAAAAACCGTCCTTATCCGGTCATGAAAAGGAAAAAGGCGCCGGATAGTGAATAGAAAGAGCCGTCATGAAACCTATCGAAATTTTATTTTGTGTTGCTGTGACTTTGGTTATTCTTCTTTTTGCGGAAGTAATAAAGCAAGAAACTGTGATAAAAAAATATGAGACCGTCAACGACCCACGGATAAATCCGTGGGCTTGCACCTAGCTCTGTAGGGCATACGTGTAAACGTGAGCCCTACACCTGATGCAGTAGGCCTATTGACTGAGGCCCTTTGAGAAATAACTTTCGCGGCATTAATATCGGCATGCTCCGCATGTCCGCAATTCTTGCAACGAAAATTATCTCGACTTATCCGATTGCTCTTTGACACATGGCCGCAAACATTACAGGTCTGAGAACTGTAATACGCAGGCACAACAAAAACCCTAACCCCGGCTATTTTTGCTTTATAAGCAATAAATAACCGCAGTTGAGAAAAGGACCATTTATTTATGAGTGTCCGTACAGATTTCCGAACATGTTTCCGAGGCTTTTCAACACTTAAAGGTGCTGAATTACCCAAGACCGGAACCCGTTTCCTTTCAGGTCTCCGGCCCAGCTGATCGCGTATGCCTTTGAGTTCCTCAAGGGCTAACGAACGGCCCGTGCCTTTGGCTTTCTGTACAATTTGCTTGGATAAGCAATGATCAATATCTTTGCAATATCTGTGCTCTTTACCGGATAACTTTTTTAAATGCCTATAAGAGGCCTTTGAATTATGTGCTTGAAGTCTTTTTCTAAGTTCAGCATACCGATTACGGGTCTGCTCTACTTGGGCTCCAGTATAAATGGCTCCATCAGAGTCTGCGACCAAAAATTTAATTCCAAGATCCAGGCCTAAGACTTTTGAGGACTGTTGAGTAGGGGTTTCAGGTTGATCAAAAGTAATGACGAGATAAAATCTGTTTTGGATTCGATCATAGATAAGATCAGACTCGCCGGTTTCGGAAAGTTTAACCCCATTAAGTCTATGGGCTTGATACTGACCGAGAATTATAGGGACAGTAATTCTTTGATTCCATAGTCGGAGGCTAACAGATTCCGATTTATGAAATGTTCGGAGTCTTGTATCATAAGGAATAGAGGAAGTCTCTTTAAACCAATGCATTTTCTTTTTTTCAGCCTTGTAGGAGCCACAGACTACGGCTATGGCTCGAATTAAAAGTTGGGCAGGAATGCTTGTAGTTTTTCTTAGGTCATGATAAATTAATTTTTGGATGGACCATTTTCCGAAAGTCTGGTTATGAAAAGCTGTTTGAGATATAGTATTGCAAGTTTTATTAAAGAGCCTCATGGTCTCCAGAAGGAGAATATGTTGCTCTGAGGAAGGGTTAAGATTTATTTTTACAGATAGTTTCATACATAGATATGAAACATATCAATAGATAATTAAGGACTCAATTCCTCCCACGACTAAAGTCGTGGGCCTCCTTTCGTGGAGAATCGTGAATATATATACGTTAAAATACTAAGACGCCTTCAGGAAAGCCTAAGGCGTCTTTTCTTTTAATATCCTGTCAATATCCTGTCAATATTATCCACTATTTTAAGCCCCCAGCTTGCGTTATTAACCATTTCGGCCAAGGCCCAAGAAACCGGGGGCTTTAATTCCAGATGTTAGAAAATTGCACGGTCATGTTAGAAAATTGAATAGGCCAAGGCCAAGAAACCAGGCTTTTATCGGAGAATTTGTGGAGGTTTGTCAAGAGATTCGACCAAGAACTGGGTCGAATTCGAAGGATTTGGCGAATTTCCAAGCAAGTTATCAAC
>PLNZ01000007.1 GCA_003142915.1 Ignavibacteriales bacterium
GTCCTATTTCGTGGAGATAGTAATCGTGGGGAGTGGTGCCGTGATTACTAAGTACGAAGAAACATGGAATTGGCTTGGCTTTTTGTTAATAGGGATTGGAATTGTAGGAATAATAATAACAATCTTCTGGACTAAATTCATTCAATTTGTGCCAATAATAAGATTCGAGAAGCGAAAGATGAAGCCGGCAAGTTCCATTAGTGGTTATCGAGAGACTTCAAAAGCCGTTGTAGAACTTGTCAACAATCTTACAGATGAAGTTAAACCATACCGTGAATTACTAAAAAGCCAACAAGGACACGAGGAACAATGGCTAAGACCTGTAATTGAATGGATAGATTTTAATCGTGAATGGCTACCAAAGAGCAAAGTAATTTTGAAATATCAAATTGATAGTGGATTAATTTATGATTTTAAACCTTATAGAATGTGGCTTAAATTAAAAATTGGAACATACCAGTCCGAAGAAGGATGGGAGGTATTACAAACACCAAATTTGTTAAAATGTCAGCGTACTTCATTTGCTAGTCAAACGTTCATTGTGCATGATGACGATTTGATAAAAATTATAGAAGGGTGTAGGCAGGGATTAAAAGTCGCTCAAACTTTAAAAATTATTTTTCAATTAAGGATGGGAGAAGAATTAAGAGAACAAGCACAATCTTATTCAATAAATCAATATTCAGAATATAATCAGGAGTCTTAAAATGACACAACCAACACAAAAACGCACGATTGATGAGATAACTAACGATTTTGTAAATTCGAAACCTAATTCACCCCTTCAAAAACAATGTCTAAAAGAGATGGATGCCGAATGGGATAGAATACTTGGTTCTTTCGGAACAAGCCGTGAGAAAGAACAAGCTAAACTAGAGGATACTGCGCATCTCGAAGAACATCACTTCACCGAGCCAGAGCCAATTAAGTGTAAATGGTGTGGCTCGGATGATACCATCAAGAAGGGAATTGATAAAGGCGTTCAGCAATACCTGTGTTTGAAATGCGGGCGTAAATTCAATGAGAAAGACGCACCTTACGGTATGCAGTCCACTTTTGAAGAGATAGGTGTTAGCCTTGATATGTATTATCAGGGTTATTCTCTGACTAAAATCAAGGAGCATCTTCTCAATCACTACAATGACCGTGTAGAGCGTTCAACGATTTACCGATGGTTAATACACTTCACCTTAGAAGCTACTACCTTATTTGAGCCTATACATCCGAAAGTTGGCGAAGCGTGGATAGCCGATGAAACGAGTCTAATTTTTCAAGATAAGCTCCATTGGATATGGGATGTGATTGACCGAGACACACGCTTTTTGCTTGCCAGTTACCTTTCGCCCAATCGTGGAACACGAGAAGCTAAGATGTTAATGGAGATGGCTTCAGAACGTGCTGCCATGATACCTAAAAAGGTTATCACAGATTCCCTAAGAACTTATCTGGATGGTATTGAACTCGTTTTTGGTTCATTTACTACTCACGTTCAAAGTTCACCGTTTGCGAAAGAAGATAGCACGAATAGAATTGAATGGATGCAAGGCACGATTCGTGAAAGAACAAAGGTGGTAAGAGGCTATAAATCACTAGACACTGCCAGAATCATTGTTAGCGGTTTTATGCTCAATTATAACTATTTCAGACCACACATGAGCCTTAAAGACCTTCCCCCTAGAGGTGTGGATAAAACACCCGCCGATGTAGCAAAGGTGGTTATGCCTGTTAAGAATTGGACTGAGTTAGTCCGTAAGGTAGGAATGAGGTAAGAAAAACAGGAGGAAAATATAGAGATGGAAATCAAAAGGTTCTGGGCGTCTATCGGCATTAGTACAGGTTTATCACTCACAATCTTCGGTGTAGCCATCCTTCTTAATCATTGGGGACCAACTACCGNNGTCGGAATATTTCTGTTTATTGCGTCCTTCTTTCTCGCTCTACAATGGGAGCGTGCTCAGAAAACGCACGATAAAAAATAAGAGCCTAATTAAGCATTACACTCAAATAGAACAATACCAAGTGAGGCACTTCGATGCAACAGTACCCCAGGAAAACTTATCCCCATGCCGGTGTTTGAATCGAATGATGAAATATTAGCAGGAAGTCACACTCTTTTTGTGACCTTACCCCGGATTTAAACCACAATTATCTAAAACAATATCAAACTGCTTACCTTTTAAATGTGGACATATGTTAATTCTACATTATGTTGAGTGATGACTGATTCTTAATTTCTATAGGCTGAAACATTAGTTAATAAAATAATGTTATAATTCGTATAAAAATTACTAGGAGGATGGAATTATGGACGATATTTCAAACAATACTCTAGAAAAGGCATTATCACGCTCTGAAGCAGATGCTTTGAACGCACTAAAAAGTATGCATACTTTCCTTTCCGCAATGAAAAGGTATGCTGTTGATTTAAAAGTTGGAAAAGTGTCTGACTTTCAATCTGCAATGAATGAAATCGAAAAAGTTGAACTTGTTGTACGACAACAGATTGCCACTATGAAAGCCGGTTGGACATTTGACGTGGACACCTATCTCAATTCAGGGGCTTTCAT
>PLNZ01000273.1 GCA_003142915.1 Ignavibacteriales bacterium
AATATGCAAGATTTCAATAAATAATGGTCTAATATTTCCTTAAAAATAACCTTATTTGCTACATCTTGTGTTTTCGTAACAGGCTGGATAGGATCGGCGGAACGATATTGGCTATGGTAAAACATACTGTAAGTTTACCCGAAGGACTGTGTGCGCAGTATTTAATAAATGATAATTGAAGGGACTTGTCTTTCATCATGGTGCGTGCTGTATTTCTGAATCAGATGAAGGGAATAAAAAATTATTTTTTGAAATTATTTAAATATTTACAGTCTCTTTGTATTCATACTTTTCTATATCATCTCTCTTAATATTATAGTGCTTAAGTAGTTTTAGTGTTTTTTTATTTTTAATTTCTGGATATGATTTTCTGAAGTCTTCATTTTCAATCATTGTTTTAACTTTTTTCAATTCAGAAGATTCTATATTTTTAAATGCTTCACGCCACTTATTTGTATAATCTAATTTTTCTTCACATATTTTGCGATAAATAATATATGGTTCGGGCATATATAAGAGTTCTCTGAACTCTGTTAAGTTCTCTCCAAATGCTTTCTCAAAAAAACTTCTACCCTTACCATCATTGTTATTTGGAGGCACAACAATGCCTTTATTGACATTTAATATAGCTTGAATGGCTCCAAGAAATTTTTTGTTCCATTTTGGTCCAACATAGTCCCTTTTTTTTGCTTCTTCCCCATATATTGGAATATATTTCATCGGAAATGAATATATGTGTAAATCTAATTTTTCACATAAGTCGATGTTTATCTTTAATCGTTCATAAAGATCTTCTGGAGAATCCTTGTAGTTGTAAAGTATGTAATTAGACAGTCTCTTAATGCCATATTGGGCTGATAATTCTATAGCTTTCACATATGGCGCTTTCATTTTGATATCATCAAAAGCAATTCTTAATGGATTAATAGGTATCTCACTCAGCAGTTTCATTTTTTCTTCAGTAACAAAATAACAATCTGTACCTTGATTAAAGTCAACATATCTTGGCATAGGTTTTTTTGAACGCATACGTTCATATGTGTCTTTTATTTCAGGATAACATGAAATTAAATTTCCTTTCGTTGTTGTATCGCTGCTCATCAAAGAATATTTATCTAATATATTATAGAAATTTTGAGCAGTTTTTCCTTTTAACCTAATAAGTATTTTATGAATGAGCTTGTAAGATTTTCTTATATAAGCCTTATCATTCAATCCTTTTTTTAGATTTTCTATTGAAATCTGCAACTGGTTAGGTTCAATATAAACAGCGCCTTCTTTAAAGCCCATTTTTTTTATTTCTTTAATGATATTATCAAATTTAGGTGAGGCAAAAACATTATTGTCCATTAGTATAAGGTTCTGTTGATCTCCATAAACCTTTTTAATATGATTAAATTTTACAAGCGCAGGTACTTTTTCTTTAAATATAGGTTCAATTTTAGGCACTGCGCAGAAACCACATTTATTCACGCATCCTCTTGTCATGTGTGTGTAATAGGCACTTGTATTTGAATACTCATAGTCTATCTCATCCATTATTGAATAATCCAATGGAAGATCGTCAATGATTAGGTTAACGCTTGGATCAAGAGTAAATGGTTTATCGAGCAACCCTTTGAATGGTTTTATACCTGTTTCTTTTTCGATTTCCCTGGGAAGAAGTGACGCCATAATCCCGCCGACTTTTAATTCATTTAGATCCTTGACGAGATATTTAGAAAATTCGATTGTCTTGATAGTAATATTCCAATAAAAGGTGAATAGTGTTGTAACACAAACCCTATCCCATTTGGGTTCTTGCTTATATTTTCCTTGGATATAATATGATCTGTAGTATTCCAAACAATCTTTAATTAGTGGTCTGTTTTTTGATTGGACAATATAGTCCTTCTCCAGAAGAGTCTTCTTCCCGAAACATATACGATCAGTTATACTTTTTTTTTCTACAGACCAATTGATTGAATCATCAATTCTTTGAAGTTTTTCAATGCACTCAATGGATATTTGATCAAGTATGAACTTTTTTAGATCTCCCTTATAGAAAGTCACATTATCACCTAACTTCCTATGGTAGGTTGCTATTTTCATTAACCCTATCGGTGGATACTTATTATGGTAATTTGGTTCTAATAGGAGAACCTCTCTTTTTTTTTTATTCAAATTTTTCATCAATCTTGCATTTAAGATTTTCAGCTAATTCTTTATTTAAAACGTCATCAATAATTTGAAATATTTTAGATATCAGCTTTCTCTCATTTTTTGATAGTTTACTATACTTATCTGTTCTGAAAGTCATTTCACCAATCTTTTTTTTGGTTGATGTACTATCTGAAACTTCAAGCTCCTTTTCTACTATTCTAGAGAATATTTTTTTTATGGGGTCTTGCTCACTTTCAAATTTAGCCTCCATTTTTTCAAGTAATTTTTTTCCGTCTTCAGCTTTTTTTCTCTTTTGTTCAACCTCATCTTCTAGTCTTTGTTTGTCTTCTTTACTTGTAATTCCCTTTTTCACCACTTCATCTATTTCTTTCTTCTTATTGCGAAAACTTATTATTGTATTTTGAGCGCTTCTTATTTTTGAAGCTGCATTAAATAGCGGTTTAAGTTCTGATTCAAATATTTTTTTTAATTCATCTTCAAATTGGAATAAACATTCATTTTCAACAAAATAATCTCTTCTGGAATTTGGAATAAGATCTTGGTTAAACGCATGTATTTCACCAATAAAATAAAAATTGTTCTTTTTCTGTTTGTGCAATCTAGCAAGAGTATCTGCTGAGCCAATTTGAATATTATCTTTTCTTAATCTAAGCCCTCTCGCCAGATTTGCTTCGGGCAATGCTCCATTAAAGGTTGACAGTCCATACCATCCCCAACCCAATAATTCACTTTTATGACTTTCTATTCTACAATTTTTAATATCGAAAATATTATCAATTCTTCTTTTATTATCATCATATATGCTGGTAGTGTATGCTTTATAAATCTGATCCGCATTTACAAAGATTTTATATTCGTTAATATTTAGTCCATTTTCTTTCAGTTTGTTGGAAATAGCATCTTTAAAAAGGAATCTTGTATGGAATGGGGCAGGTGCAACCATTTCCAGATAATCAGTTATTGCCTTTTTATCAAATAAAGCATCATTACTGACTTGCTCTAATGTTACCTTGAAATAGTGTTTATCAATGTCTTCAGGTTCGATATCAAAAGCTGTTACTCTATCTATTACATGGGATGCTTCTTCTTTCTGTGTCCTGTCATTTATTATCTTTTTCAGTTCTTTTGCATCCCACAACATAATTGATTTTGATTTTTCACCTTTAAAAGATGTCTCAAAAGTTAGCTGCTCACAATATCCTAGACCTCCAAGTCTACCTATACCCCTGAAACCTCGATCAACTCCTCTCTTCTTTGTCGATTGTGCAATATTGCGTAAAATATCTGATGCCTCATTAGATTTTATTCCAGTGGCATCGTCTTCAATACTTATTTTTCGCTCATTTTTATTGATATTTATCCATACGTTTCCGCCTTGTGTCGTAGCTATAATTCCACTCTCGATTGCCTTGTCAATCTGGTCAACCGCATTTTGGATGTACTCTCTGAAAATAAATTTTGAATCCTCATACATTCCTGATGTAAGTGATTCAATAACGTCTTTGCCTATTGTTGTTTTATTTTTATCCATTTTTAAATTGCTTATAAACCGGGTTTGGGAATTTTATATTTAATAAAGACCTGAGAACGGGATTTTGAATAATATACTCACCCTGTGGCAAACGGGTCATCATTCCTTTATAAACAGTGGGCAGATACCTGTAATCATTTTTTGATACTTCAATTGCATTTGTTCTTCCATACGCATGAGTAGAGCAATTGCCTTTCACCCTGTCATGAATTGCACTTTTAAATTGCTCAGCGGAAAATAAGATTAACCCTAATGATCGACCTCTCTCGGTAATTTCGATTATTTTTCTTAATATTGGGGAATTCTTAGGCACATCTCCTGAAGCATATTTATTTAATTCATCAACAAAAATAACAATCTTTGAAGGTATTTCATCTGGTTCTCTATCTCCAACCTGCCCTAATTTCATCTCATATATACTATTAACAACGTCACCAAAGACAAAGGCTTGCATATCTTCACCTAATTTTGCGATGTCAATGACATAAACATCATCCTTTTTTATTTTTTGAGTTATATGTTCTCTCAGTCTGGTTTCGTTCTTTTTTGGATCTACCCTTTTGGCAAAGATTGGATTGGTTAGTGATTTTTTAATTATCCGAAGGAATTTTCGCCAACTTAGTACACTAATTGATTTGTCTTTCCCGGAGGCATTTTTTTCAGTGTAAGATTTAACTTCTTCTACAAAATCTCCCCAACTTCTAATGCCTCCAAAATTAGCTTCTCCGTTAAGAATTAAATTGATAATCGAACTCATTGTTTCCTGAGGATCATCAATATTGGAAAAAAATAGTTCCATGCAATCTTTGTCTTCTTCATAGAGGTATTTGTATTTGAAAGCTTTTTCAGCATCTATTTGTGCCTCTACATCTTTCTTTTTTGCATAAGTATTTGTCGAATCATCCTTATCATATGGATAGAAATATGTTGCATTCTTAAAAGGTTGATCATCTAATTTAAGATTGCGGTACAGTTCCTTATCTTTTTCAGATAATTCATCATTCCGCTCATCGATGGCTAGTAAATCTCTGCCTTTAATGTTAAACAATACAAATGCAACACTTTCATTTTTGGGAATATCTCTTTGCAAATATCTCTGCTGGACCGCCTTAATCAAAAACATGCTATATGAGGTTTTGGCTGCTAAACCAGAAATGCCAGATATATTCAAGTGTGCTCCTTCAGGTCCTAATAAAAAATCGGAATTAAGAAAAACCGGAAGTCTAATCTTATCTTTTGCTTCATACATCTCTATATATCCACATGCTAACGGATTCTTTACTTCATCGAGGCCTAACGCCTTTTGCACCTCTTTTTCATCACCTAAGCTGACTTCACTGCCATCTAGCACGGGAGTATATATATCTTTAGTGTTGCCTATAACTTTAGCTTTCACGAAATTTAGTCCAACTCTTTGTGTATTAGTTTTATATGATACATCACCAAAATCGCTTGAAATGTAGCTTGCTAAATAGCTTGGAGCATCGGTTATATGTGAAATTTCTTCAACTACTCCGAAAGTGTAAGAATCTTGTATGTGTTTTGCTTTTATAACATCAAAAGGATTTAGAATTTTTTCTTTGTCAGTCCAAAAATAGAATTCATCAATTGTAGTCGGAATTTTTTCAGTCGCAGCAACTCTACCTATTAATTTAGCCATGATTCTTCTCCTAACAATTTGATACAACTAAAACAGGTTAAGGAATTGTACTTCACTAATGTAATTACTTTTAATATATTTCTCAGTGAGATAAACGGGATATAGGTGATTTGCCCACCTAGTATCTAATCCATAACATGTTGGATTACGTTCATTAACGAGATTAGCGCTTATAAGATCGATCTCATCTGAATCTAACCCTTTTTCTTGTTCCTCATCTGAAACAAGAATCTTTTCAACCTTTACAACGCCGTCAAAAAGGCCAACCGTCCTTTCAGTTGATCTGATTCGCAGATACCAAATACAAAATTCAACACCAGGAGCTCTTTCATTTGTATACCTGAATGCCTGCGTTCTATGAAATAAAGGTAGTTCAGCAATTCTTTTTGCCAAAGTCTTATGGCGTTTATCTTTAAAAAGTTCAGGGTTAAAAGTTTTTGAGACACCAACTACACATCTATAATTACTTTTGATTGCTGAGAGGTCTCTGTAATCGTCAGTTCCTATTTTTTTATATTCTATTGATCCATCTTTAATCAGATATGATTCATTATTGAGCTTTTTTTCTTTAACAAGTTGTACCACCATTCTTTTTTCAGCTTCAACCATTTCATCTTGTATTTTAGCTATCCCTTTATTTTCATATTTTTCTCCCTCTTTTAACTCTACATCTGGATAGCTCAGCACT
The DNA here is from genome assembly GCA_003142915.1 of Ignavibacteriales bacterium. Classification (GTDB taxonomy): domain Bacteria; phylum Bacteroidota; class Ignavibacteria; order Ignavibacteriales; family Ignavibacteriaceae; genus FEN-1297. The sequence goes on from PLNZ01000273.1 coordinate 6,043, forward strand.
TTCTGAAATGACATCCCTCTTTTTTTAATAACACTAAGATTATTTATCTTGTCTGCAAGTGAATTAAAAAATAGAGTTTTCTTATCGTCTTTATCAGCACAATCAGGCAAGACTAATACGATTTGCTTTTCAAGAAGGGATGATTTGAATATATCTGGTTGGGATCGTTTACAACAACCCACTAGAATCTGCCCAGCAATTATGGGATATATACGTTCACCATAAGAAATATCATCTACTTTGTAAGTCCTTCTGGTGCCATCCAGAAAATATCTAAAGAGAGGTTTATTATCTCGCATAATTTTATTAGCTAAGTCTTCTACTGATTTGCTTGTTCTTATGGTTTTATCTGTTTCACATATTTTATCTGGGCTCATGATGATAACTCTATTATCGTCATAAACAACAGTTGGGACTTCTACACCTTCGAAAGAATACCTGAAGGACTTATAATATGTTCCACCAGTATTTTCCGCTATAAAACGTAGGATCTCATTCATTCAAAATAATCCTTCTTTTTTCTGAGAACTCAAGGAACATTAATAATATAAATGTGATAATATATACTTCTTAAAATAATTTGAAGTCAAGTATTAAAACATTATAGAATCTATCTTATTATTTCACAGTAGATATCATATACAAATAGTGATAAATAAAAAAAGAGAGCATCTTAACAATTCAACACGGCTCTAAAAATCATGGATAACCATTATGAACAACGACAATTATTTTTACAATTGTTCCAAGGAGTCCATAGATTTTATCAATCCTAATCTTTATGACGAAATTATAAAAGTCATTTCATACTTACCTAAAAGACAGATTCAAACAGAAATAAATAATGACTTGTTTTGGTTACTGACATCCAGAGGATGGTCGTTTGATACTATAGGTGGAACATCAGATTTTCCACCGGAAGGAATCAATGTTAGAAATGTGACTATGTCAGAAACAAAGAATAACAATAATCGTTTCCTTTGTATTACATCAACAACATTAGATGCCTCTTGGCATTGTGATTTTGCAAGGGTATATGACTCTCAACTAGTTCAGATTGAAGCTCAGTTTGGTAAGGTTGAATCCATGTTCAAAGACTTCTGTGGGTTCAGAATAGCAAGATACGAGAAAAGATTATCATTAGGAATAGAAATAGTTTTATCTGAACCATATGATTACTTCACACATAGAAAAAATGCTATAGGCGGAATGGCATACTTCAATATAGCAAAAAATACTTTGCCAGCAATTGGATTGAAATGTCCAATTTGGTTAATTGGGATAAAAGAATAATATGCTGGGCATTATATGCCCGCGAACCATCCAAGCCAAAAGCCGATAAATAACCCAATACAAATTCCAAATTTAAGATTAAAATCTCTCAGCGCTTTCAGAGCTTTTAAATTGTCTTTTATTTTTGTAATTCTTATATCTTCTCACATATCACAAAAAGTCAGATGTCACAAAACTCCTCCAAACTCGCTATAATGAAAATACAGGTGAGGAAAGCAAGCTCGCCAGTCTTGACGAATCCCGCCTATCCTCTATAATTCCAAGTTTCATTCTGCACCTTATCAAACCCATACATCTTACCCTTTGCGGCTTTACCGCCCCAAAGTGGCTTTATATGCCCTATAAGAAGCCTACGGTAATAAAAAAATCAAAACTGACATGGTTATAAAAATCTCGTCGGGAAGGACTTTTCTTTATTGCCTTTAGAATTCTTAGCATAACGACAAGCCAGTGGTAATAAAAAAACGTACTTCACCAGTATAACTTACGCGGAGCATCTTTTTCTTGTTATCAACGGCTTTTTTTGTTCTCAATTTTTCTAATTCTTCACTCAAAATATATGAACATCCACAAACGCTTTCCCGTGGAGGAAATTTCTTTGGATGAACTGCGGGAGAAGGAGAATGACGAAGACGAGTCCACTTTATTCGAATATAAGTTGGGACTCTATTGCGAGATGGATACCGATTATATTGGTATCAAGGCCGATCTCTCGCGACTCTTCAAACAAGGCTTTTTTGCCACGAATGAGAAAAGGGCGATAGTCAAAAAGCTGACCGAATGCCAGTTAACCCCCACCGAAAGGAAAGCCTTTCAGCGCGCCTTGGTTAAATTAAGAAATTTTTACCTAAACTGATGCTTACTCTCGAACAAATGAAAAAACTGCTGGACGATCCGTCTATTCCCGACGAGCAGGTTTTGGAAATCCGCGACCAGCTTTATGCCTTGGCTGAAATCATTTATGAGAAATGGCAGCAGGACAAAGCGGCTGGGAAACTGCCGGGCAAAAACCCCCCGGAACTGGAAGATTGGTACAGTAGAAAAGACAGTATTACCGGCGGTAACTGAGGCTACTGCCGCTTAACCATTGTTGTTTTCCCGCACGGCACTTTTAACCAGTTAAAATGGCGTCCTATCCGTGTTTTATGTTGGGGCAAAGGGAGTCTGGGGCTTGTAAGCAGAGCATTACAAATCCCCAGCAAATAGCTTCGGACGCTCCGACAACACGAACCTATTTGCTGGGGCTTCCGCCCACAGACCCCTTGCCCCGTCTTCTTAAATTATGGCAACAAAAAGAGACCTGATCAGGTGGTTTATCAAAGAGGTTCATTGGGCGACTCCCCGCAATGTTGCCTATTTCATGGAGGGCAGAGGAGGCAGCGACCGAAGCCGCGTCTATTCGTCGGAACTGTCTGAAATGCAGACAGTAAAAGACAGGACGCTCCGCCTCAAGCGGATCAGGAACCAGGACGGCCACTTCGCCTATACGATGCTGTCCAAGACTTTGCCGACCTTCTTATTCAACCATGACGTTTGTGTTAGAAATATTATCGGAAAGTTTCTGCACGACAGAGGAATGCAGGAGGTTTCTTTCGAGAAACCAGCCGACGCCTCTATCCGGCAGTACCGCTTTGAACTGGACAACGGCCACATGAGCGGCATCCAGCTCGAAGAAAAGTTGGTTAAGTATTACTCCCACCTCAACGTCCAACTCATTTTTATAATGCGGCACCGCGAATGTCCGCATCTCGAAGCCGAAAGGCTCAGGAAAGTATTTCAAATTTCAAGCAAGGTGTTTCCCCACCAGCCTAACAAGGTTTTAGGAGCCTGTTATACCAGCTACCTTGAAGACGGAACCGTTTTCAATCGCAAAGGACAGGCGAAGCTAAAACCTTTTAACCATTAATCAAATTATTAGAAAGGAGGTTTTATGTATTCACCCAAAATAAGTGAAGAGTTCATTCCCTATCTTTACCAATGGGCGAAAAGCGAAGGCGTCTCTATGACGGCCTTGGTTAATCGCATGATCAAAAATGAAATCGAAAATAATCAAAGAAAGGAGAAAAAAAACAATGACGAAAAAGATAAACGAAACCCTCTGTGGAATTCTCGAAATTTTTAAATCCGGGCAGATACCCGAAGCCGTTTCCTATGCGGCCTTTCCATCTTTCGATATTCCCTCTGAGCAGTGGAGTTACCTGAACCGCATTATTATGTGGCTGAACGGAACTCATGATGCCAGAGGCTACCGCCAATGGGAAGAAGTCGGGAGGCATGTTAAAAAAGGCGCAACCGCTTTTCACATTTTCGCGCCCCGGATGGTAAAGGAAAAGAAAGAAAACGGCGATGAAGATTTTAGTTTATTAGGTTTTCTGCAAGTTCCGGTCTTCTGTTATGAGGACACGGAAGGCGAACCGCTCAATTACAAGAAAACGGAGATCAACTCTTTCCACTTGATTGAGAAAGCCGAAGAATGGGGGCTGGATGTCCACGCCGTTTCCGGCAACGGCAGGTATTGGGGAGCATACAACGGGAAAGAAATAAAACTGGCCACACCCGAAGAATCAGTCTTTTTCCATGAGTTATCGCACCACGCCCATAAACTTGTGCTTGGTGAACTCAAAGACGGTCAGGACTGGAAACAGGAAATTGTGGCTGAATTATCAGCCGAAGCCCTTTCAAGAATTTTCGGGCTTCAGTCAACGACTGGCAATTGCTACAAGTACATTGAGAGATACGCAGTTGAAGCCGGACTAACCCCCGTTACCGCATGTCTGCAAGTTCTCAGCGATACCGAAAAGGTTTTAAAGCTGATCTTGCAGGAGGACAGGCCAGAAATCAAACAGGCGGGTAAAATGTAATTAAGCCGATATCGGTAGAACCCCAACGCAAAGCTAAGCCATCTTGGTTTACGATGGAGTCCTACCAACCAGCCTGAATCACAATGAGGGCTGAAAGGTGTTTGCTAGTAGCCCCTTTTAACGATTGAGGGCGAAAACCATTTGGTAGAAATACCGATAGGCCGATGCTGAAAAGGACTTTCGCATGGCAAACATGGAAAACGTGTTTTTGGCGAAAGAATGACACGCAATTCTAAAGGACTATGGGACTCCTGCCCTCGCAAGAGGGCTGGGAGAAGCCCATTGAGGCGAAGTCATTGCTTCTATGCCGTAAGTCTAAGAAATTTTCATATCACAACTTATGGCATCAGGAAGGCAATGGATAAGATTGAGATAAATCTACCCACAGGAGGAAAACTATGAACTACAAAGAAACTTTAAAAAGCATTGATACCGAAAAAGCTTTAGGCTTGATCGGCATCGAATTTGAGTCACAGGGAGCTTATGCGAAATTCGCTTGCCCTCAACCTAATTGTGACTGTAAAGCCGCGATCAAAGAATACGGCGACAAGAAAAATCTTTACTACTGCCCGAAGTGCAAATCAAGCGGCCATATCATTTCCCTGGTTATGAAAATAAAGGATATTGATTGGGATGCCGCTAATGAGTTTTTACTCAAAGCCCGCAGTAACCACGCCAAGAGGATCACAGAAGAACTCAATATCAACTATGAATTGTTTTATAACGATTTCATCAAGTCAAAGGGCATCGAAGAAGAGATGTGTAAGTTGCTTGAGATCGGAGTTCCCAAAGGCAAGACCATGCTTGCCGGAAGCGTCGCCTTTGCGGTTAGGGATACCAAAGGAATGAAAGTCGCCTATTACGGAATAAAAATGAAAGATGGCAAAGCGGTATTTCACAATAGCTTCAATCCCGAATTGTATCTTTACAATTTCTGCAACATTGATTTCAGCGAGCCAGTGCATTTCACAACTGATATGTTCCGTTGCGTCTATAACATTGAGAGTGGAAGGCAATGCGTCTGCAATTTCGGACTGCCCTATCTTTCCGATACACAGCTTGAACTTTTACATCAAGTAGAGCACATTGTTTTGCTCGTCGATGAACCACTTGTAAAACCGCTGGCAATTCAGATGGCAGAAAACAAAATGAATTACTTCCGGTTTGAATAAACAACAACGGGCTGTCCTATCATGGATTAGCCCGTTTCTTTTGTCCTGAACAGAACTTGACCATGCAGTGATTGCCAAGACATATCGAATACTGTAATATTGTTCTTCTTATTTTTCTAATTCACACGACGACAAACATCGACCTCATATTTATGGTTAGTTTTTCATTGACATACAAAAATGATTTCCCTAAACTACCTTTCGGTAAAAGCTAATTCTTGTTACCAATAAACTTCAGGAATTGAATATCATGAAAATGAGCAAAGTTTATGTGGCCTTGATGCTGGCTAGTCTTGCTTCGGGAGTTAGTGCACATGCCGATACTTACGGTATGACGCAAACTCTTCCAAACAATCCATCTATGACGCAAACTCTTCCAAACACCAATCCATCGCCAATGCATAATCCCAGTAGTGTCCAAGTTACTGGACGCACGGGTATCGGTCATGCCAGTAGTGGTGTAAACGATGGGGGTATCGTCTATGTCAGTCCTGGACACAACTTCACTGTAGCTTCTGGCGGCAACACACCCGATGCCATGAACAGCATATTCGACAAGTCCTCTCAAACATCATGGTTTGCCTTTGCAAGTGGCATAGCATCAATCTTAGGACTAATGTTCACTTTGTACGGAACACAAATTAGAATGATACCATTTTCCTTGTATAGGTCATGCGTTTGGAATCGAGTCTTGCTAATATCCATTGGCATTGGCATCCTTGTTTTTGCAGGCATCAAATTTTACACTCAGACGGAGCCACCAGGACTCCCTCCGCTAAGCTGTCTATTTATGTTCTTGCATGGCGTGAATAATTTTTATACAGATATAGATGGGAACAATGGAACAAACCTTTGGGCTATCATATTCGCCATAGGTGCGGTGATATCAACATGTGGTTTCTTTTACAACCCAATAAAACTATGCAAGTCAGTCCTGCGTCGGGAACATGATGCGTTGTTAGAATATAGAAAAACTCAGTTGTCATCTGTCCTTAACAGACAAAACTATGAAAACTTGAAGAGCCATGAAAAGCATCTGTATGACGATCTTAATGCTTTTCACGTTGAACTTCAAACAAGACTGATAGATACAATCTACGGGCAAAGCCTTATGCCAACTTATAGTCGCAGGATGAAAAGCCATATTTGGCCTAACAAGCATATCGACGAGACGGACTAACGCACAGCCTACCACACGTAACATTGATCAAAATATTTTTATTCGCATTTCGCTTTGCTCAAAAATCTATTTTATCATATAATTAATTTACTACCCAAATCAAATTAATCTCCGATTTTTTTATCAACATCGTTGTCCTAAACGGACAGTCTGCCAATGATGTTGATCTTCGGAGAAACTGATTTGGGTAGTCAGACTGTCCTTTTAAGTTGTTAAAAAACAAAAATATGAAAGGAATAATTTATGTAAGAGTATCAAGCGAAGAACAAGTCAAAGGCACATCCTTGGAAAATCAGGATGAGCTTTGCCGTGCCTATTGTAAAAATAAGGGCATTGAGGTTTTAGGTATTTATCGCGAAGAAGGAGCCTCAGCTAAAACAGCCCAGCGAGCCGAGTTTTTACGATCCATTGAATTCTGCCGGAAGAACAAAGGCAAGGTTGATGCTTTTGTAGTCTATAAAGTGGATCGGTTTGCCAGGAACACCGAAGATCATTTTTTCGTTAGAAAAATGCTAATTGAATACGGAGTGACTTTGCATTCCGTAACTGAACCCATCGGCAACAATCCGGCAGAGAAATTTATTGAAACTGTTTTAGCCGGAAGCGCCGAATTTGACAATGCCGTCAGAGCTCAAAGAAGCGTGAGTGGAATGATAGCCAAAATCAATCAGGGCATAACTCCTTTCAGACCGCCTATTGGCTATGAATGCCAACATGCAAGAAAAAGAGGCGAAAAGAAACTTGTAGCCGATAAACCGGATACGCAAATATTCCCTATCATTCAAAAGGCATTACAAGAATTTTCCAAAGGAATATATACGCAAGTAGATATGATCCGGCTTTTAGATAAGCTGGGCTTAAGCAAAATCAGAGGCCAAAAAACAAGTCCGCAGTTAGTCAGTAAAATTTTCGTTAAGTATCTTAAATATTATGCTGGCATCATCGTGAATCCCTGGACTAACGAAGAAGTTCAAGGCATACACGAGTCGATGATAACCAAAGAAGAATATTTTAAAATACATTTTATCTTATCAGGAAAATCAAACAGAGTTAAAAGAATCAGGAAAAATCCTAATTTCCTATTGAGGCAAACTGTTAAATGCGGATGTTGCGGACAGCCATTAACTGGAAGCTGTTCAACTGGTAGAAACGAGAAATATTATTACTACCATTGTTTCAATAAAGAATGTTCAATGTACGGCAAGGCTATAAGCAAACAAAAACTGGAAGATGATTTTGTCGAATATCTGAAAGAGATTACACCAAAAAAAGATTTCTTGGATGTATTCAAGGCGGTTGTTTTGAGTTTGTGGAACAGACAAGATTTAGACTTAAAAACAGAAGCCCAAAACTATGAAAAGCAATTGGCGGTATTAGATGGAAAGCGGAAAAGAATTTTTGAAATGCGGGAAGAAGGATCGTACACACCCGAAGAATTTAAAGAGCGAAAAGAAGAAATTGAAAATCAAATTATGGCAATAAAAATATCCTTGAATGAAACAAGGATTGATCAGTTTGATATTGAAGGCGTATTATCTTACGCAAATAATTTTATTGCCGATCTTGGTAGACAATGGCTTGATTTAGCCACTTCTCATTTGCGGTTCCAAAAAATGGTATTTCCGGAAGGAATTTCATATAAAAGAAATGAAGGATTTGGAACCGCCAAATTGGGGCTTATTTACGAACTTAACAGGACTTGTGGGACTGAAAAATCCCTTCTGGTGGTCTTTGCGTTCACCCATTGGAACCAGCTTTTGGCCGAATTGCGAGAATGGGAGAAAATAAAACAAGGTTTTGAACTTGTTTTATAGGAAAAATCCACAAATCAAGAACTGCTTTATTATATAATGCCAAAACTAAATCGGCAAGAGAGGAATCAGTTTAAACAAAAACGGGCTTCCCTATAATGAACTATCCCGTTTCGCTTTTCTTGTTTATATTTAATAATTTCGGCGATTTATTTAAATTCACCACTTGCATATCTTGGGTAGTCTTTGTCAAATAATTTTTTCAATTTTTCTTTAGCTAAAATTTGGTTTATTTCAGGAAATGCCTCTATCGTTACTGATTTTACTTCTTCGTTAATTCGTTCCCATCCACTTATAATTTCAGAGAATGATGACTCGAACATGGTCATATCTTGTTCTCCCCTCGTGATGCGTCCTAGTAATCTCATTATCTTGTCTGCGTTTTCTAATTTCTCGTCTACCTTTTCACTATGTGTCGTTTTTTCTAGCATATTCATATTTTTGATTTAATTAATTATCAGAATTTCTTATGTATTCATTTTAACATAGGATAGCGAATGCGCAAATTAATAGATATTATTCAAAAATGTCACAAAATCCACCCAAACTCGCTATAATAAAAATAGAGGTTGAATAATAATTAATAAAATAATCCATGCTAACCCTAGAACAAACTAGAGAATCATTAAATGATCCTACTTTGTCAGATGAAGAGGTCTTGGAGATTAGAGACCAGCTTTACTCGCTGGCTGAGATCATATTTGAGCAATGGCAAATAGACATAGCAAAAGAAAAGAAGCGTAGGCTTGAAGAAAAGACTCAATCAGAGAACGTGCCTACTAACGGCCCTGAATATCCCCGCTAGTTAGGGGGTCCTATCAAGATAAAATACAAAAAAAGAAGTCTCATAAAGAGGCTCCTCTGTTTCGTGGTGGTCTTTGCGTTCGCCCATTGGAACCAGATTTTGACTGAATTGCGCGAATGGGAGAAAATAAAACAAGAGTTTAGTCTTGTTTTATAGGAAAAATCCACAAATCAAGAACTGTTTTATTATACAATGTCAAAACTAAATCGGCAAGAGCAAGGGTTTTTAATCTTTCATATAACACCTAACAGATAAAAATAAAAAGGGACCAAGGATTTCAAAAGTTCTAAGAAATCCGAGGTCCCAAGGTTTTAGCTACTTGCCGAGACAGGCTGCTGGCCCATGTCCGCCCCACCCATTGTCGAGCCAATTGTATTTCCAGTGCCACCAGAGGCCATTCCAGTGGAGGTAAGCGACGCACAAGCCGCCACCCGAGACGCGGAAAATGGTTCCCCAAAAATATGTGAGACCTTTTTTCCATTCCTCAGGGATAAGCTCGGGGTGTTTCAATAAATAGTCCAATATGCAAGCATTTAATGTTGACTTGCTCGCCAATTCCAGCCGAAGTTCGCAACCTTCAATTGTTTTTCCGTCTTTCTGTTTTTTTGAAAGAAAACGAATGACTTCTTGACCATTGGCATAAAGCTTTCCATCGCGGTTTTCCAACTTTAATTTTCCCATTTTGAAGTGCTCTTCTTTCTGCCAATCAGAGAGAATCTCTGGCGCCACATCACAATCAACAACATGACTAAACGGAATAATTTCCGCATAGCCATCAAGCACCTGCTTTATCTTATCCAAATCCTTATACTGTCCGAGTTTTGTAATATCATCAGCTGTAAATCCCTCTGCCTCAAATTTTTCCATCAACTGATGGACTTGCCCCTCTTTGTAAGAAGACATGTCTTCCTCCTTTGGCACATGTGCCTTTAAAAATTTGCTGTTGAATTTGGCAATTTATTTGCCACAGCAGGAAAAGATATTGAGAAAATCGCTTCCTGCCATGGCAAATGGAAATTTTAGATGCAAGGGGAATGTTCTTGTTTTATTGGCTTTAAATCTTTATTTTGTTGTTAAAACTACCATCTATAAGTCTGACGATACATTATATAACATATTGAAATTATTGTCAATATTAGCTGAATAAATAATTTTGAATATAAATAAAAATTAATAAGTAAAAAACAGAATGTCACAAAACTCCCCCAAACTCGCTATAATGAAAATAGAGATTGAATAATAATTAATAAAATAATCCATGCTAACCCTGGAAAAAACTAGAGAATCATTAAATGATCCTACTTTGTCGGATGAAGAGGTCTTGGAAATTCGAGACCAGCTCTATAGTCTGGCTGAGATCATTTACGAGCAATGGCAAGTAGACATGGCGAAAAAAAAGAAGCTTAGGCTTGAAGAAAAGACTCAATTAGAGAACCTGCCTAGCTAATTAGGAGCCACATCAATAAAGGATACAAAAAAGAAGCCTCATAAAGAGACTCCTCTGTTTCGTGGTGGTCTTTGCGTTCACCCATTGGAACCAGCTTTTGGCTGAATTGCGAGAATGGGAGAAAATAAAACAAGAGTTTAGTCTTGTTTTATAGGAAATTTCCACAAATCAAGAACTGTTTTATTATACAATGTCAAAACTAAATCGGCAAGAGAGGAATCAGTTTAAACAAAAACGGGCTATCCTATCATGGATTAGCCCGTTTATCTTTTGTGTTGTATTTAAATAATTTTATAATTTTATTAAAATAATATTTCCGCAGCATCTTTTAAGCTTTTTTCATTGTTAAGTCTTTCACTTCGCTCTTCTAACATACCCTTTTCCTTACGTAAAGGATACGCGATATTAGCATATTCAGAGTTAAATTTTTCATATAATTCTGAAAAATCTTTCCCATCAAGTATTAACGTTCTATTTAATAAATCCACACAAATTTCGTGTCCGTCTATGTTGCCTTCTAATTTCCATTCAATCAACCCTGGACAATTTGGATCATCGCTATTCTTGCTAATATCATTAATGAAACCTTTTTTACCTTTTTTTTCTAAAGCAGCAAGCATTTTTTCGCGCATTTTAGAAAGTTTTGATAGTTCTGGTTCGTCTTTCATTACTTCATCGGCTACTCCTTTCATTCGTTGTTGGTCCATTCCTTTAGGGAATGTAGGGAATGATTCGCGTTTATCCATAGTTATTAGTTATATTAATTATTAATTTATTAATTTTATTATAACAGTTGCATAATCCTTAGCAAGCACAGGCTAGACGTGCCTTTGCATAAACTTAATGTCTCAAAATGTCACAAAATCCACCCGAACTCGCTATAATGAAAATAGAGGTTGAATAATAATTAATAAAATAATCCATGCTAACCTTGGAACAAGCCAAAGAATTGTTGGATGATCCTACTTTGTCGGATGAAGAGGTCTTGGAAATTCGAGACCAGCTCTATAGTCTGGCTGAGATCATTTACGAGCAATGGCAAGCAGACATGGCGAAAAAAAAGAAGCTTAGGCTTGAAGAAAAAACTCACTCGGAGAATCTGCCTACCAGCAGCCCTGAATATCCCCCGCTAGTTAGCGCATAACCAAGCCAAGATAACATACTAAAGAAAAGAAGCCTCATAAAAGAGACCTCTGTTTCGTGGTGGTCTTTGCGTTCGCCCATTGGAACCAGCTTTTGGCCGAATTGCGAGAATGGGAGAAAATAAAGCAGGGTTTTGGCCTTGCTTTATAGGAAATTTCGCAAACTTAATAACTGTTTTATTATAAACTACAAAAATCAAATCGGCAAGAGATAGTATAAGGATAACGGATTATGCTATTAATAATAAAACGGACTGTCCTATCGTGGATTAGCCCGTTTCAATTTTTATATTTACCTTAGCTAGATATGCGTTATTATCGGATGTAATTAAAATTTTTATCCTCCTTATTAAAAATTATTTGGGACTATTTTTTAATTTATGAATTGAAAAGATTTTGCAAAATTTCTGATAATATTGATTTTTTCCTCTGCTTTGACATCGGCACCATTATTTTCTGGATAAAAAGCGTCCACGTTTAAGCAAAAAGAATTAAATTGAAACAATTTGGTTGCAGAAAGATTTGAATATTCTTTTGATTGAGCACGAATAGTATCAAAAGATTTTTTCCACTTATTGATATCTGTAGTAACCTCGTATCCATTTAAAACGGCTTTGTTGCAATCCTCTGATCCATCAAGAACAAATTCAAAAATTTTATAGTCATTTGGTGAATTACTAATGTTGAAGTCATTTTTGAAGTCATAATTTGAAAAAGCAATTCTTCTTTTCCATCCACCATCATTTGGTCCAATCGGCAGACTTTCTTCCAAAAACCATCCTTTTGGATATTGTGCTGAAAATTTATATAACTCATCAATATATGTATTATCATTTTCCGTATGCCAGGTCTGTTTATTTATACTACTTTCTTTTTGCGGGGATATGTTATCCGGTATTGCTGTCATATTATTTCCATTTTCGCCCTGCATCCAAAATAATAGTCCAACAAAAATTGCCAAGAGTAAAATAATTCCGATTGCAATTTCACTAGCGATTTTTTTGTTCATTTTTTTGTATTTAATAAATAAGATACACCAATATTTTACCATGTAATTCTAAATGTCACAAAACTCCCCCAAACTCGCTATAATGAAAATAGAGGTTGAATAATAATTAATCAAATAATCCATGCTAACCTTGGAACAAGCCAAAGAATTGTTGGATGATCCTACTTTGTCGGATGAAGAGGTCTTGGAAATTCGAGACCAGCTTTACTCGCTGGCTGAGATCATATTTGAGCAATGGCAAATAGACATGGCAAAAGAAAGAAAGCGTAGGCTTGAAGAAAAAACTCACTCGGAGAACCTGCCTACCAGCAGCCCTGAATATCCCCCGCTAGTTAGCGCATAACCAAGCCAAGATAACATATTAAAAAAAGAAGCCTCATAAAAGAGACCTCTGTTTCGTGGTGGGCTACTCGCTCACCCATTGGAACCAGATTATCACGGAATTGAAACACTGGCAAGAGTTGAGGGAGAGTTTTTTGCTTAATGCATAGGAAAAAGAGCAAGAGAGGCCCGGTTAGAGCTGAATCGTACTGTTTTATTCGCAAAACCATTTCAAAAACGCAATATAACCAAAACCAACCAAAGCTTAAACACGCCTTATTTTTTATTACTGTTTGATGTGATGCTGGAAACGGCGGTAAAAAAGGCGAAGATGTCTATCGCCTGACATGAGTTGGACATCATCGAGAGCCAGATGAAGGAGTAGGCATTCTTCAGTTTAACTCAGAGGGTGTCCCGGACGGGATGAATCTACGAACTGGGAACTGTCCTTGCCTATCAGCCCGACACGGCCAAAATCAAGCGCTAAGCAATCAAAAGACCAGTCCCTTGATGGAAAGCCAAATAGCCAGCAGACTATGTGGCATGGATAAGACGGGACTAATTGTAAGATTAACTTGACAGTTTAGCTGTCTATATGATATGATAGTTTTATGTCATCGTCCAAACACATCGAAACAGCAGCTACCGAACTGACGCTTGCCTTGGGTTCCCTCATGAGGCGCGTTCGGGCGACAGCTCCATCAGAATTGAATGAGATGTCATGGACTCAAAAGTCCGTCATCGTTCGCCTTGATAAAGACGGCCCGGCAACCGCTGCAGACCTTGCGCGTGCCGAGGGAGTAAAGTCGCAGTCCATGGGAACGGCCCTTGCAACGCTTGAAAAAATGGGGCTGGTCGAGCGCAAGGCACACCCCACTGACGGTCGCCGGATGAACATTGTTTTGACCGCCAAAGGTAAGACCATGCGCAAAAATACGCGAGAGGCCAAGCATACCTGGTTGGCTCACGCTATAGAAAAACTCGACAAGAAAGAGCAGGAAAAGCTGTTCGCGGCGGGTGAAGTCATAAAAAAACTTGTCGATCTATGAGGATTTCTTTTTCTCATGCGTGGCGCGCATTACCACTACGGATGCGTTTATCTCTGAACAGGAATAACCAATTTAGGAGGAACTCAATATGAACTGGGCAAACTATATCTCTTATTTTTTTGGAGGAGCTTTCCTCGCCAACGCCATCCCGCATATTGTCAGCGGAATGACGGGGCGTCCTTTTCAAAGCCCCTTTGCCAAGCCACCGGGTCAGGGACTCTCTTCTTCGACCGTAAACGTGCTTTGGGGTGTCCTCAACTTCGCGTTTTCTTATGTCCTGATCTGTCAGGTCGGAGAGTTCAGCTTACGCTCTACGACCCATGTGGCGGTCCTGGGATTGGGTTTTCTTCTTATGGGCTTGATGAGTGCGCGCAACTTCGGTCGTTTCCACGGCGGCAACTCCCCCAAGGATTCAAATGCCAGGTCCCGTTGAAGCCCATCGTGACTCCGATCGGCTCGATCCATTGATTTGGAAGATCAGTTCCATTGCAGTGCCCGGTTCTTTTCTGTCCCAACTGGATGCTACCGTCGTCAATGTTTCCCTTTCCAGCCTTGCCGTCACGTTCCACGGCAGCCTTTCGGCGATTCAACAACCAGCATCAGCGACACGTTATCCATCCGAGCCGTATGGCGGTCGAGGTGTTAAACTCACCAATTAGGAAGTGGCACCCGGTAGCTTCCAGCAAGGTCATACCCAAAATCATAATATAAAAAAAATTATAACTTATAACCGATACTGAATGTTTAAACTTTTAAAATACTTAAAACCATACACTCTTCAGTTGATCATGCTAATCGCTTTGGTTTTTGGTACAGTCGTGGCAACCCTTCAATTGCCGGATTACATGGCTACGATTATTGACAAAGGTATTGTTAATTCGAATACTAGTGTAATTTTTCATAGCGGACTTTTAATGCTTCTGGTCGCTTTTGGTGGCGGTATTTGTACCATCGGAATCGGTTTTTTATCTTCAAAAATTGCAACCGGATTTTGCCGGGATATTCGAAACAAGGTATTTTCCCGTGTAGAAAGTTTTTCATTGGTTGAATTTAATAAATTTTCAACCGCTTCTTTAATAACTCGTTCGACTAACGATGTTCAACAAATCCAAACAGTAATGGTTTTGCTTCTTAGAATAGTCCTTCAAGCTCCAATTATGGGAATTTGGGCGATTTTCAAAGCATATAATTTGGCATCATCACTTTCATGGATAATGGCTCTGGCTGTTGCTGTTGTGCTTGGAGTGATTTTTGTAATGTTTGCCGTTGCCATACCAAAATTCAAGATTTTACAAAAACTGGTGGATCGACTCAATCTTGTAACCAGGGAAAATTTGACCGGCTTGCGTGTCATTCGCGCCTTTAATAATGAAAAAATTGAACAGGAAAAATTTGAAAAAGCCAATGTTGATTTAACAGAAGCCAATCTTTTTGTAAACCGATTGATGGTGGTGATACAACCGGCTATGATGTTAATTTTAAACTTGGCCTCAGTACTAATCGTTTGGATGGGATCGCACCTAATTAACTCCGGTAATTTGGGAATCGGCAATATGATTGCGTTTATGCAATATACAATGCAAGTGATCATGGCCTTCTTGATAATTTCACTTGCTTTCATTATGGTTCCGCGCGCTTCGGTTTCAGCTGAAAGAGTCAATGAAGTGATTGATACAGAGCCGATTATTAAAGATCCTAAAAAACCAATTTCTACTAAGAATCTCCACGGCGGGATGGTTGAATTTAACAATGTCACTTTTTGTTATCCCGGTGCCGATACGCCAGTTTTAAAAAATATTTCTTTTAAAGCAAATTCTGGAGAGACAACTGCCATTATCGGCTCAACTGGTTCGGGTAAGTCAACTTTGATAAATTTAATTCCGCGATTTTACGATATAAATTCAGGCGAAATTATTATTGACGGAGTTGATGTGCGCAAATATAAACTTGAAGACCTATATGCCAAAATTGGCTATGTACCGCAAAAGGGAGTTTTGTTTTCCGGAACAGTGGAATCAAATATCAAATACGGTGCGCCAAATGCGACCAACGATGAAGTAAAAAAATTCTCTGAGATTTCACAAGCGGAAGAATTCATAAACAATCTTGACGGTAAATTTAATGCTTCAATTGCTGAAGGCGGATCTAATATTTCCGGCGGTCAAAAGCAACGACTTGCGATTGCGCGAGCCATTGCCAGAAAACCGGAGATTTATATTTTTGACGACAGTTTCTCATCGCTTGATTTTAAAACGGATGCGATGCTTCGCCAGGCATTGAAGAGCGAAACCGAACATAAAACAGTGTTAATTGTTGCACAGAGAATTTCCACTATTTTATCGGCAGAAAAAATTATCGTTTTGGACGAGGGTAAGATTGTGGGTGTTGGAACTCATCAGCAATTATTCAAAGATTGCGGCATTTATCGTGAAATCGCTTACTCACAACTTTCGGAAAACGAATTGAAATCTTATCAAATTAACATTGACCGTGAGAAAGCCAAAAATTAAAAACATGAGCGAAAATCCTAAATTACAATCAACAAATATTCGAGCAAGTCAACCAAAATCATCGCTGCCAATCGGTCCGGGTAGATCCGGGCGTGAAATCGGGCTGATTGAAAAGCCGAAAAACTTCTCGGCAACAATGAAAAAACTGGTTTCCTATACCAGTCCATTTTGGGTTTCAATAATTTTTGTCCTTTTTTTTGCTATCGCCAGCACGGTTTTTGCTGTTGTAAGTCCTAAAATTCTCGGCAATATGACCAATCAAGTTGTCAACGGTTTTATCGCTAAGGCAATCAATTTTGACAAGCTGAAGGATTTCGCTATCGAACTTTCGATTCTTTATATTCTGAGCTCGATTTTCAGTTACATCCAAGGATGGATTATGACCGGCGTATCGCAGAAGATAACTTATCGATTCCGCCGCGACATTTCCGAAAAAATCAACCGTCTCCCTTTGGCATATTTTGACAAAAGAACTTTCGGCGAGGTTTTATCGCGAGTGACAAATGATGTTGATACTATGAGTCAGACCCTAAATCAAAACTTGACTCAAATTGTCACCTCAGTCACGATGATCATCGGGATCCTGATTATGATGTTTTCAATCTCATGGCAAATGACTCTCGTTTCGCTAATACTGGTTCCACTTAGTTTTATTTTAATGGCCGTAATCGTTAAAAAATCACAGCACTATTTCAAAGAACAACAGGACTCCCTTGGTGAAATCAATGGTCATATCGAAGAGATGTATGCTGGCCATAACGTGATGAGAGTTTTTAATGGAGAACAACGATCAATCCAGAAGTTTGAAAAAATTAATACAAAACTTTATTGCAGTGCTTGGATGTCACAATTTTTATCCGGGTTAATGATGCCGATCACGACCTTCGTCGGCAATTTGGGTTTTGTGGGAGTCTCGGTGCTTGGTGGATGGTTGGTCATTCAAGGCAAAATACAGATCGGTGATATTCAGGCATTTATTCAATACGTCAACCAGTTCAATCAGCCAATCGTTCAATCGGCAAGTATCGCCAATGTGATGCAGTCAACGGCCGCTGCAGCTGAACGTGTGTTTGAATTTTTGGATGAGAAAGAAGAAGCTGTCGAAGATTCAAAAAAAGTTGTGCCAAAAAATATGAATGGGAAAGTGGACTTTGATAAAGTAGTATTTGGTTATGACCCAGATAAAATCATTATTTGGGACTTTAATGCCAACATTAAACCAGGACAAAGAATTGCTATTGTCGGTCCAACTGGCGCAGGCAAGACTACAATCGTAAATCTATTAATGCGATTTTATGATGTTAATGTGGGCGCAATCAAAATTGACGGAGTTGACACTCGTAACATGAAACGAGTAGAGGTCAGAAAATTATTTGGTATGGTATTACAAGACACATGGTTATTTAATGGAACAATCCGTGAAAACATCGCTTACGGCAAACCGGATGCAACTGATGAGGAGATAGTCGCTGCATCCCAAGCTGCTCATGCAGATCATTTTATTCACGCCTTGCCTCAGGGTTATGATTTAAAATTGAATGAAGAAGCTGATAATATTTCTCAAGGCGAGAAGCAATTGTTAACAATAGCTAGGGCGATGCTGATCAAGGCTCCAATGTTAATATTAGACGAGGCAACGAGTTCAGTTGATACACGTACCGAACTTTTAATCCAAAAAGCGATGGAAAACTTAATGAAAGGTAAAACAAGTTTTGTTATTGCCCACCGTCTTTCAACAATTCGCGATGCCGATTTGATTTTAGTAATGAAGGATGGAAGTATTATCGAGCAAGGAAATCATAAAGAATTGCTAGCTGAAAAAGGTTTTTATGAATCATTATACAACAGTCAATTTGTTGCTAGTTCGGTAGAATAAAATAACCCCATACTTTTAATTTGTTTCTGAACTAAGTCGAATAATTCTTTAGTAATTAACGCCCCATGTGCCACCGAGGTGTTGATCTCACCACTAAATAGACGGGAAATTTCTTAACAAAATTAAATTATGACTCTTAAAATATTTGAACTTATAAGCATTATTCTGTCGGATCTGGTCGGCGGTATGTACTGGGGGCCGTGGCTAGGCTTTGAGTCGGTCGTTTAAAACATTTAAGCCGGAGGTGTTTTTGGATATCGTAGATCGGATGAATAAAAACATGGGGCCACTCATGACCATTTTGACGCCGGTTGCCCTATTGTCGATAGTTCCGGTTCTATTTATTTCATACAATCAGCGACCTTTAACTTTCTATTTGTACTTAATGGGATTGGTTTTGTTTATCCTTGCCCTGGTTGTAACAGTGATTATTGAAGTTCCTATAGTCAAACAAATCGGTACATGGACGGTTTCGACATTACCGCACAACTGGCACACATCAGACGCATTGGTTGGAGAAAAATTATGCTTGAATTGAAACAGTGGAAAGAATTGAGGGAGAGTTTTTTGCTTAATGCATAGGAAAAATTCTTTTTTAATTATTTTCTCCCATACATTATATGTTATGTGTTTGTGTTCCGTTTGGGTTTATGTTTATGGCAAGACGTGAGAGAGTGTTTTTTTATTTGATTTCTAAAAAATTATCCTTTTGAAACCTTTCTATATTTCGTGCTTCTACCAAGCCCGATTCTTTCTATTTTTTTCAGTTTAAGTAATACTTCCAATGCCTGTTTGACGGTCGGTCGCGGAATTTTTGTTTCACGGGCAATTTCTCCTGTTCCAGCTGTATTAACATGTTCAAAAAAATCCCAGACTATAAGTTGTTTTTCTGATAATATTTTCTCTATATTTTCTTTCGACAAAAATTCAATCGCCGTTTTGGATTGCTGCAATAAAATTGTAAAAAAGAAATTGAGCCACGGAGCAACATCTTCCTTTTTAGTGTGAAAAGTCTTCTGGCTGCGCCTGAGCGCGAGATAATACTCTGCCTTGTTTTCTTCTATGAGTTTTTCGTGGGAAACATAAGGCATATAAAGATAGCCGCTTTGCAACAATAGCAAGTTTGTCAGAATCCTGGAAATTCTACCGTTGCCATCCTGAAAAGGATGAATTTTTAAAAATTCAACTAAAAAATTGGCAATCACCAGCAACGGATGATATTTTTTTTGAGCTAACAATAGATTGGTTGATTCTACAAGTTCCATCATTTCTTTCGATGTAAGATGAGGAGGAGTTGGATTAAAAATTATTCCAACTTCCTTGCCTTGATTGTCATAGGCCACAACTTTATTTTCGCCGAACTTGTATTCACCCAGATGTCTTTGGTCTTTGTCGGAATATTTTAGAAGCTCCTTATGAAAATGCTTGATTGAGCTTTCACTAAATTTCAAATTTTTCCATGAATTAAAAATGTTTTCCAAAAGTTCATAATAACCTCTAACTTCTTGTTTGTCTCGATCAGCAAATTTTTGAATTTTTATGCCGCGCATCACTTTCTCAATATCTTCATCTGAAAGCTGCGCCCCTTCAATGCGAGTGGAGGCACCAGTCGAGGTTATTAAAACAGAACGTTTAAGACGTCCGAGAACTTGCGGATTTAGCTGAGCGCCTGTTATCCAACTTCCTTTTAATTCATCAATTTTGGCAATCTTTGAAATTATTTCCGTTGGAATTATATTGAGCCGTTTTGAAAATTTCTTTTCAATAACACTGCTTTTTTTCAATTTTTTGTTCATAATAATTGGATATAATTAACTATATCCAATTATATCCAATTAAACTATTGCCGTCAAATATGGTAATAATAAAAAGTAAAGTAAAGGGTCAGTAAAGAAATAAATATTCTAAATATTTTTAAAGGCAATAGAAAAAAGAGGCTTATGTAAGCCATAAAACGATTGGTGGGCTTTGCGTTCACCCATTGGAACCAGCTTTTGGCTGAATTGCGCGAATGGGAGAAAATAAAACAAGGTTTTGAACTTGTTTTATAGGAAAAATCCACAAATCAAGAACTGTTTTATTATATACTGTCAAAATAAAATCGGCAAGGAAGCACTGATTTAAACAAATAAAGACGGGCTGTCCTATCGTGAATCAGTCCGTTTCTTTAAAGAGAATTTATAGTCAGTATCCCGCACAAATCGATAACACTATTGAGGGTGAATGACTCCCATCAGAATCGTTTATGATTTCCGTGCTAATTATGATATGTGGAATAAAATTTGGATTTTGTATTCTATAAAGTGATGAGGATAACAGATAAATATTTGAACTTTTGTAACACTATTGAGAAAATAAGCCGTAACCTGTTGCATTGGGTAAAATAGGTCGACGCGTCTTAAAAATTTTATGTTATCCCAAATATAAATTTGCTGAAGTGAGCTTAATGTTAGACAATTCTGAATTAGATCATCAAAAGGAGTTCTATTTTCAATGGCATATTACAAATAGATGCAATCTGAGATGTAAGCACTGTTATCATGATAATTATCAAGAAATTGGACTCGATACATCGCAATTATTAAAGATTGGTGAACATTTATGTGACGCAATTAAAAATTGGGGCAAAATTGGATCTTTTAGCATTACTGGCGGAGAGCCTTTTATGAGAAAAGATGATGTTATGCAATTACTCGATTTTTTTGATAATAGAGAAGAGATAGGGCATATTGATATTTTAACAAATGGAACATTAATTGATCAGGGAATTATAAACGATTTAAAACGATTTAAAAAAATTAGAAGAATCCAGTTTTCTTTAGAAGGACTTGAAGAAACTAATGATAAAATACGAGGCAACGGTTCATTTGATGTGATTACTAGTAAAATTAAACAACTAACAATGTGCGGATTAAAAACAAGTGTTATGATGACCATTGCAAAATATAATAAAGATGAGGTCATCCCCTTGGCGGAAAAGTTAGCAGAAGTCGGTGTTGAATCTTTTATTCTGGACAGATTTATCCCCGAAGGACAAAGTGCGGATATGAAAAAATCAGTCTTAGATTCGACTGAAATCAAAGAAATATATCAAAAATGTTATTCCTATTTCAAAAATACATTAAAGCCAAGAATGCTTTTATACAGAACTCTATTTTGTCTGCTAAATCCTGAAGACAAACATATTGGTGCAATATGCTCTGTCGGTAACAATGCTTTAACAATAATGCCTAATGGTGATGTTTTCCCATGTAGGCGTTTACCCATTAAATTAGGAAATATACTAAAAAATAGTGTTTATGAAATTTGGTATACTCATCCACTCCTGTGGGAGTTCCGAGATCCGAATAATTTAAAAGGAAAATGCAAACATTGCGAATATATTCCTGTTTGCAGAGGATGCAGGGCTTTTGCCTATGCCATAACTGGTGATTATTTTGAAGCTGATCCTCAATGTTGGAAGGACAATAATTGAATATTGAACTGTCTGAAGAAGTTTATTTAAAACATGATGAGGGAACTGATTGTTATTATCTTTTCTGTATCAGTAGCGGTAAGCATTTCAGCTTGAATAAAACAAGTTACAAGATTCTAATGCTTTTAAAAATGGGCAAAGATAAACAAGAGATTGCAGAATTTTTATCAAACCATTATAATATTACTTTAGATCTCTGTAAAAAAGATATAGATGAGCTAATAGATGTTTTGCAAGAAAATAACTTATTGACAAATAAGGAGATTTAAATTCATGAAAAAACTTAAAGAAGGAAAGATTAAAACAAAGGACACCGATTATATCAAACCAGCAATTAAGCTGGAGAAAAACATGACATTCATGTTTGAAGCAATAAAAAAATCAAATTCTAAATTAACTTGCAGACAATGCTCATCTTGCCATGGCTGCAGATAACAATCAAAGAGTAAATAAACTATACTCTGCATTAATTAATATAATCTATGACTTTCTTGACCGCCGCTTGCCATTAAGAAGAATTATCATTGTTGCTTCACTTTTAAAAGACTGTAATATTGTAATACCAACTTGCGATAAAATTCAAAACCGTCTTGTTAGAAAACAAAATGATGACGGTGGTTGGGTTGATTGTGAAGACACTGCATGGTCGCTTTTTTATCTTTCAGACATAGAAAAATATGAAAATAAATTTAAAAATGGAATGCTATGGCTTGAATCTGAAAGAAATAAAAAAAAAGGATGGGGCTTTTGCAAAAGAGATCAACCTTGTATTCCTATCACTGCGCAAATCTTGTACTTTCTTTCACATTATCATTTAAATCATGAGGCATGTAAGTGGCTAGAAAAGGAATGGAGGAAAGATATTTTATCCCCATTCAAGCTCAATTACAAAGCTGCATGGTATTTACTTGCTTATAAGAATCACGTGCACACGAAATTGCTTTCTGAAGAATTATTTAATGAAACCATTCATTACTTAGTTAAAGAGCAGAGAAATGATGGAGGTTGGGGGCCTTGGAAAAATCATCCAGCGCAAAGTGATTGCTTTATTACAGGTATCTGTATGGGCGCTCTTGCTCTTTCATATTCACTGAATAAAGATAAAATAATTATTAAGTCTTTAAGAAAAGGGATTCCTTGGGTTGAGAATAATCAACTAAATAATGGTTTATTCCCAACGCACTATATTGAAGAAGGTTCGTCTTGGATATTTTGGGGATGGAGCAAAACAATGGATGTGCTTAATGGATGCAGTTTATGAAGATATTATTGATTGGTAAATATCCACCATTGCAGGGTGGAATATCATCAAAAACCTACTGGTTATACAGATATCTTGAGAAGAAAGGTTTTGAATTCAGAATAGTAACCGTGGCAGCAGATGCTTACACTATAAATAAATACCATAACGATCCAAATGTAACCGTCGTAAATGAGAAAAAATCACCTTGGCATATACCGGAAACAGATCTACTGGATGATAGATTAATTAATGAAGCCAAAAAGATAGCGCTTGATTTCTGCCCAGACTTGATTGAAACAAACTACTTATGGCCTTTCTGTAAAGATGCACTTTTGATTTCTAAAATATTAAAAAAACCACTACTTATCCGACATGCCGGAAGTGATATTATAAAATTTAGCAAGGATAAGGAATACCTCGAGATTATGGAAAGCTATTTCAGTCATGCATCTGCAATAGCTACAAACAGTACGTCTGTTAAACTTGTTAATAAATTATGTGGCTTCGATAGCAAGACTTTTCTTATGCAACGATACATACCTGATCCGTCAATTTTCAAACATATCGAATCTGAAAAGCCTTTTCATATATTATTTACAGGAAAAATTAATTATCATTGGCAACACAAGGGCTTATTGTTATTGCTGGAGATCATTAAAGAACATAAGCTTAAGGCTCTTTTTGTTATTGGCGGGCTTTATAAGAACAAATTGCTGGAGGAAATATCTTTTAATGGCATTGATGAGCTCATTCATATCTCGGAGTTTGTACCACCCGAAAACATGCCTCTGATTTATAACTCATGTAAATTTGTATGGGCATGGGAAGAAGAAGGGAACGTAGAAGACTTCCCCAATATTATTTGGGAGTCACTTTACAGTGGTACTTCTTGTATCGTAAACTCTGCATTTGCCGCAAAACTAAGAAATGAAAAAATACCAGAATGTTTTTCTAGTCTCATTAGAAATTTTGATGCACATAACATCATGGGATTTGAATTCACTATTCAAAAAAAAGATGTTGAATGTAACCATATAAAAGATGATTTATTTAACAAATACGTTTATGATAATATCAATCTTTATACCAACATAACATAGAAATGTAGATAATTATGATCTTATCACATATTTTCACTAATGACATTGGACCGGGTATGTTGTTTAATGTACCTGATCACCCTGTAAATGTTATGTTAGACATCACGAATGATTGTAACAATCGGTGCATTTATTGTTATAACCCTGATAGCTCAATTGGCCATGGTGGCTCGCCTGATCCAAATAATCTAAAAAAAATTGTGTCCATTCTCGGATTGTCAGGTACAAAGGAGATTCTCTATTTAGGCGGTGAGCCGTTTTCTTTACCTGCTTTCATTGAAATATTAGAGACAGGTAGGAAATACAATATTTTCCAACGCACTGTCAGTAATGGCAGCTTCTTAACAGATACGTATATATGTCGTGATTTTAAAGAGAAAGGCCTTGATGAGGTTGGAATATCTTTTCACTCTTCTGATGAAGCAGTCCATGATAGGATTACCAACAGAAAGGGTTCATTTCAAGAGGCTGTATTAAGTCTCCAAAATTGCATATTAGCTGGAATATCGTCATTCATTCAATACTCACCTAATCGATTTAATTCATCCCGCGATATTCTGAAGCTTGCAGAATATATAAAAATACTTTTCGGTGACGAGGTTAAATATTTCGATATCAACAGATTGCTGCCTATAGGACGAGGACAGAAGGCACAATCCGTATTTCTTGAAAACGATGAATGGTTTGAGTTTCTAGTACAAGCTGCAATGCTAAGAAGATATGGGTTTGATGTTCATGCAGAATTGACACCTTTCTGCTGGATAAATCATAAAGCAAAAGAAAACAACATTTCAGCTAATACGCTAAATGAAGTCTACAAAATGAATCGTGGTTGCTATATGTGGATTGCGCAACTGGCTCTCGATTATAATGGCGGAATTAAATTCTGCCCTACCGGTCCAGCAGTTGGTCCGTCGATAATTGATGTTAAATGGCCTAGCTTTTGGAAGACATGGGAGGAGTTTAAGAGGTACCGTAGCTTTTTATGGAATGATAAATGTGTTGATTTCGATACAAAAAATGCTTGTTCTTTTTTTTATCAGTGTCTTGGAGGATGTAAATATTCAAAAGGTACGCCTTATCAAATGGATCATTACACAATAGGTCTACAAAATAATTTAAATGAGGAGTATAAAAATGAAAAAATCATCAAAGACAAACAGAGTTATAATTCTGAAGGGGTCACCTGGTGTCGGTAAGTCATTTACAGCGCGCAAACTTGTTTCGCAACTCAAAAGTAAGAAAATCGCACTTATTTCCATTGATGAATTACTCCACATCGATCAGCGCAATCTTTGTGAAGACAAACTGAAACTAGCTAAGTATAATGCAGCAATTCTTACGCGAAGTTTTCTAAGTGATAAATTTGATATCATTATTGAATATACATTTGATATTCCGCAGCACTTAGAATTTCTGATTGACAAAATTAAGCATAGCCATGTGGACATATTACCCAAGTCGGATATTCATATTTTTCATCTTACGGCAAAGTTTACTGAAGTAAAGAAACGCAATAAGACAAGAAGAGATGGTACGGATCCCTTGCCGGATATTATCCTTGAGAAACTATATAAATCTTGCGAGAAAACTGCCGGAAAGGTTAAAGATGAAATCATAATAGAATCTGACAAAATATCATTAAAGCAAGTCGTCGATCAGATCATGGGCAACTTGAAATGATAATTGATCTACATCTGCACAGTCATTATAGCCCTGATGGCAGACATTCCATTCCGCAGCTTCTTGATTTGTTTTCAGAGGGGGACATTGCTGGATTAACAGATCATGAGACAATAGGTGGATGGCCGGAGTTTGAGAAAGAAGCAAATAAAAGGGGCATTAAGCCTGTTTTGGGTATTGAATGGTTCGCGCCAGGTTGCCATATATTAGCCTATTTCTTTGATGGTGTACCCAACGCATTCTATCAATATATGAAAGCACGTCGCGCAACTGAAAAAAGCTGTATGCATACTCTGTATGAAGAATTCAGAAAGGATAACCCCCGGCTTAAACCCTATAATGAAGCCCTTAAACTGCGAGCCCACCCTGAAAATATTCTCGGCCTTCCTGGATTTGCGGAAGCAGTCTCAAAAGCATCTGACATTGCACAAGAAGACGCAGAAGATATTGTGAGAAGACAAAAAAGAGCAATGCCCGATGGCACACGCCCTGAACCTTTTAATCCAGAAGAAATAATAAAGAACATTAATGGCTGGAATGCTGTGCCAGTTTTAGCACACCCTTATAGGTGTTCACAAGGCAAGGATGGTCGAGAAAAAAAAGAAACTGTAGAAAATAAAATTAGAGAACTCGCTAATGCAGGAATAAAAGGTGTTGATGTATACTCTTGGAACAGCAACCAAGAAGAGCTGGAACATCTTTTGGGACTTTGTGATGAATTAAAGCTTGCCCCTATTGTAGGGTCAGATTTCCATCACGCAAATAAAGGCTTGCGTCCTCAAGATCTGAATGCATTGGATAGAAAACTTATACAGAGGATATTTGAATGGATCGAAAATTTGGCAGCGCCTACTCTTTAAGAGATTTCGCATTTCCGCAAGAAAATCGGAAAGACATTTCGGACTGCATTAATCTAATTATGAATACCCTGTCCTTCAGAAAGCTAGCTGGTAAGACCCAAGTAATATTATCATTGGCTGGTCCGGATGTTAGGACACGACTTACCCACACTATCGAGGTTTCAAGAATTGCAAAAGAAATATGCAGTCGACTTGATTTAAATGCTGATCTTGCAGAAGCCATTGCCCTAGCTCATGATATAGGACATACTCCTTTTGGTCATGTGGGGGAAAGAACGCTTAGGGAAATCATGTGTGGTTGCAATACTCTAGGAGGTAAAATCAGTGATTGTGATTTTGCAAACTCTGGATTTAAGCATAATTTACAAAGTTTCCGCGTATTGACAGATTTGGAGCAGATATGTACAAAAAATGATATTTGGTCGCCCATATTATGGGGTGCTTTAAACCATACAAATATGACGTGGTCAAAATCATATTCAGGTATTGATTATGAGATATTAATATCCTCTAGCCATTGTAATTGGGTTCATGTATGTTATTACGATGAAAAAAAGGAATGTAAACGTAATATACAGAAAAAGAAAAGCAAAATAATAGCTTCTGAGAATAATTCAATTTGTAAGCCTTGGTACTGCGCAAATCTTCCAATTGTAGATAATAAGGATGATGTCACAGAGAACGTTCTGTATAATGGAGAAACAACCCAAGACTATTTAAAAAAGGAACCAATTAGAAGAGAATTTGTTGAGAAGATATATTGTTCTCATCAATGCTATATGGCAAAACTCTGGAAATACAAACAAGCAAATTTTAAGAGCTATCGTCAATACCATTATTTATATGATCATCCATTTCCTAATAGCTTCTATGCTGGCGGTGTGCATGACTTCTTTGCCAATAAAATTAATGGTAAAAATAGTAAATCAGATTATGTTACAGTGGAAGCACAAATTGTCTGTCAGGCAGATGAAATTGCACAAAGGCAACAAGACCTCGAAGATGGAATTAGCAAAGGATTACTATCTTTCAGTGATACGAAAGAACATATTAGAAAATTACTAAAAATATTTGATTCTGAAAACCAAAAAATCAAAAAACTTTCAAAAGAACTTACTGAAATAGTGAAGCCAGATAAGCTAGGCAAACTGCTAGTTGACTTCTATATCGAATTGATTGTAGCTGGATCTATGAAATATTTCGCTTATTTTGGCAAAGAAATAAATCCTCAGTTGATAAATATATATAGCTTGCTCAATATTCTCTATTATATGTCAGACAACCTAAGTCATAAAAGCAAATGGCTTATAGAGGAGCTGAAATCACCTGTTCTTAATAATACTGAAAAAAAACATCTTACGAATAAGATTATTGGGAGTCGCGTATTCAGGCCTAATTACGATATTGGATATCTATATCTTACGATCTATGATCATCTGGAAAATCAAATTAAGATATACGGATATTCAAAGAATTTGTCTAAAATCCTTTGTTTATTCATATCTCACGTAAAAATAAATAAAAAAAGAGCAAAAGCGAAGAATAAATTGGAAAGTATTGAGAAAAACATTAAAGATATTATCAGTAGCGAATTATATATATCAAAAATAAAAAAAATTATAAGCCGATTAATGAAGATAAAACCGTCAGATTCCAATAAGCTTTCATGTAAAGATATCGCATGCGACTATGTTAAAAGTAGTTCAAGCATACTGAATTACCATTTTATCCTTGCATTAGATAATATGCGGGATTATTTGAAGAATGCTTATACAAAAGAAAGTAAAGTATTTTTCCAAAATAAGGATAAAACACCATGGAAAAATCTTGGTACGTTGAATTTGCCCCAGTTTTACACATTATCAAAAATTCATAAAAAGTGTTTCATAGGGGAAAATACAATTATATGTGCCAGAGATCTTACAAAATTTGCCTATGGAAATGATGGATATAAAACAAGGCAGGCATTTCTAAGATGGAAGGAAATTTTGGGCAATGATGGTCATAAAGTACTAAATAATTATGTGCAATTTGTTTTTAAAAACGATGAAAAACAAGCAAAGATAGATGATTTTAAAGAAAAACAAAAAAACACGATATTAAAAAGTGAATCTGTGGAAAAAAATGACGGTAAAGCAGGTTACATCTTAACGAGATTATTTAAAGCTTATATATCCAACTCACACCAATTACCAGATATGGGTCTCAAAATGATATTTAACACCCTTCAGAATGAAAAAATATGTGATAAATTAAAACAAAAAGAAAATGAAAAATTTGAAGACATATTAAGTAATTTGAAAAAGACTTTACCAGAAAGTAGTCAAACAAACGAGAAAATGGCTAAAATTAAATCCGCCAAATTTATGAAAATTACTAAAGATGAATTTGATGATCTTAAGGAAAATGTTTCCAGTGAAATTAAAGCAGCTTTAGACAATAGATGGAAGCTATATGAATTCATTCGGCAAATGAAAAAAGATAAAAGTAAATTGCAGAAATACTTGAACAGCGATAAAGATAAGGACATCGGGAGTTTAAATGAATATTTAGGTAAATTCAGAGCCATTCTTGACAATCCCTTTCTTAATCCCACCCCATTCTGGAAAAGTATACTTACTCGGGGGATATGTGATTATATTGCCGGATTAACTGACCAAGAGGCCATAAATGAATACGAAAAACTTTATGCCGGCATCATGGAATTAGTTTAATGTGCGGCATATGTGGATTATGGGGCAATAATAACCCTGAAAAAACGACCGTAATGTTAAATGCAATAAGCCATCGTGGTCCCGATGGCAGCAACATTGCGATTTACCCATGGGGTGCTCTTGGGTTTTGCAGGTTAGATATCTTTGGCGCTTCTGGCATTAATCAGCCGGCACTTTCCAGTGATGGGAAAACAGCAATAGTTTTTAATGGCGAGATTTACAATTTCAAAGAACTCATATCAAAACTTCCTGCCTATAAGCAAATCAATGATGAAGCCTCTCTTATTTTAGAATTATATCTATTGTTTGGTGAACAATGCTTCACAATGCTTAAAGGTATGTTCGCAATCGCGATCATGGCCCCCGACAAAATCTTTTTAGCGCGAGACGCTGTTGGTATTAAACCTCTTGTCTACTATACCGCTAATAATTGTATATATTTTGCCTCAGAGATAAAAGCATTGCTCAGAATAAAAGATGACATGATTGAAATAGATGATGAGGCTTTAGCTGAAACAGCGGTTTTTGGTTTTATATTTGATCTGGAAAAAACGATGTTTAAAGGGATTAAACAGATACGTCCGGGATGTTTCATCAAATATCAAGATAACAAAATAAGCACTGAGCGGTTTCATACTCTAAAGTCTTCATATTATGATGATAAGATTGCAGAGAAAATATTCATCGATGATTTCAGCAACCTTATGGATAAATCAACCCAATGTCAGATTAATCATTCCAAGCATCCTCAAGCAATCTATCTTTCCGGTGGTATTGATTCTGCATTGATGACATATTTCATGCGGAAAAATTCAGCGGATACTATTTATACATATAATTTATTCGATTCAGAAAACAACGAAGACAGGCGCTATGCCGCTTTGGTCTCCAAAGCTTTTAAAACAGACCATGTTGAACACAAAACAAATGTGGCGGAATGCTTAAATTTTTTTGACCATTATCTCTATCATTATGAGTCACTGGTAACTGATGGTATTTTTAATGTACTTGGTAGTCTTGCCTTTCATTTATTGTCATATCAGATTAGTAAGAAATTTAAAGTAGCTTACTGTGGTGAAGGCGCGGATGAGCTCTTTGGCGGTTACTATTGGATGCATACACATCCTCTTGGTTTTGCCGACAGAATCCGTATGAGATCAAAAAAAGTCAATTATGGGAAAACAAAGATCAATGAATATATAATGGATAAATTTCCGCCAGATGATTCTAAAGAAAAAGAAATGCAGAGAGAAATATTCGATATCTTGATGGGTCCAGGATTAACAAACTGCCACCTGTGGAGCGTTGATCGATCAAGCTCCGCATTCTCTTTTGAAGCAAGACCATTTTATTTATATGATGATATTAGAGATTGGGCACTCTCTCTACCTATTGAAAATAAAGTAAAGGATAAAAATAACACAAAATTAGTCTTGAAAAGATATGCCCATAAATCCGACTGTCAACTATTAAATGATATTGCTTCGCGAAAAAAAATTGGAATGCCGGCAGCCTTGTCTACCGCTATGAACAAACTTATTTCATATTCGGAAGATAATTATAGAAGTATCAAGGATACGCGCAATTTACCACACAAAGCATATTCTTCTTTTTTCAACACTGATTTAGAAAAAATGCTTTTCGATAGGTTTTATAACATATTCGTTAGTAATAGAGGGAAAATGATATACGAGGGCACAGATGCTACGGTACCCGTGTTGCAAACCCTGATCTAAATATTCCCTGATTGAAACAACTTAATCCTCGCAAAAAATTTTGTCAAAACAGGTCTCCGCAGGATGACTCCTATCCTTTCTCGCAAGTTATAAAAGGCGGTTTTTTCTCGGTTTCCATATTATGGCTTTTTCAAAAAAATTGGCATCTAACGAAGGAATATCTGAATAATCTATATCCTCATCTTTCATAGCATTAATCGGAGGCCAATCTGTTTTTGATTTCTTTTCCATACCTTGTTTTTTCATTTTTTCGTCTTTTTTTTGACAGAATCCTATTACAAAACTGAATTTATCAGGATGACATTCACACCTTTTTTTTTGTACAGACAAAGATGTGGATCAACGGTATAAATTATCGCGGCGTTATATTTTATAAAGCCGGAGAGTATTAAGGAGTCAGACATATGAAGACCGAGGCCATGAGATAGATTGGCAGCTGTCATAAATATTTCCAAATCGTCTAGCCAAGCAATGTTGCAAATATTCTTTATAGCTTCCAATAAAGTATCAACGGAATGACTATCAATTGAACCTTTAAGGGCAAGCTTTTTCAGCTCATACAAAGAAATGCAGGAGACAACGGAGTCCTCCCCCTCCAATATTTCATTCCATACTTCCGAAGTCTGCTTATTGCCTTTGATAAGCTCGATAAAAAAGCCGGTATCAATACCTATCATGCGACTCGGCCCTCATGGTTTCTATGTCTTTATGAATGTCTTTGGAAACACGCGCCTTGCCGATAAGACCTAAAACTTTCATTCCACTTTCCCTTTTCTTTTTTAGAAGAACGTAATTCTGGACAGCATCAGTTATCACTGAAGATACAGACTTTTTTTCATTGTCTGCGAAAGTTTTAACGACCCTTCCAATGTTGTCGGGAATGTTTGCCGTTATTCTCATTTTTCCATCTCCTTAAATAATTATGCGCTTACATTATGCGCATTATATTAAAATGTCAATAAAAGTTTTATAGAATGATTTGATAAACTAAAACTTTTTCTATCATGAGAATCCCTCCAATAAAAAATATAACTAAATCTGGTGTCCATATAGTGTCCATGAGAGAGCTAAATTGGGCTAAAACGACCTGATAGAATCTAAAACAGAAACAATGGAAAACACTTTATATTAGGATGACTTAAGAGGTAAATTGACTGACTTCGGGAAGTTGCGAAAAAGCCCAAAATCAGATTCGTGGTTCGAATGTGACGCCAGTGTTCAGC
>PLNZ01000308.1 GCA_003142915.1 Ignavibacteriales bacterium
CCGTAAAACAGCAGAAAAATGAAGTCGTATTTGATTTTTCCGTACTTGAAAAAATGAGTCTGAACGATAAAGATTTCCAGGTTGAATTGTTAAACAGCTACCTAAATGATGTAGATGAAAGATTTAACAGATTAATGGGGTTTATCGAATCGCAAAATTTGCCAAAGATGACCGCCGAAGCGCATACTATAAAAGGCGCAAGTTATTCACTTGGAGCTAATAAGGTTGGAGATATTGCTTACAGCATTGAGCTTTCCGGCAGACAAAAGGACTTGGAAAACGTTAATCAGTGGATAGATAAACTTACCTCTGCAATTTCAGAGACTAAAATAATAATAGAAAAATATATATCTTAATAGAATGGAAACAGGCGTAAAGATTGTAATTTTCAGGATTAATTTTAATGGAATTAACAAAATCCATGGTCAACTTTCAAAGGGAAAACTTAACGAAATTGATTTTACGCTAAAACTGGTTTTTGATTTAATATAGAATAATGAGAATAAGTAAACAAAAAAGTCTGCCGCTAATTATAATTTAACAAACGGCAGACTTAAACTAAAATATCGAATTAAGAACTATTATTCCATCATAAGCACTTCTTCAATTTTGGGAAGTGCCCAATCAATTTCTCCTTTTGTAATTATTAAGGGGGGAGCAAAGCGGATAACATCTTCATGGGTCTCTTTACAGAGTATTCCTCTATCCATCAAAGCTTCGCAAAAACGGCGTGCGCCTTTAGCTTCCGGTTTTAATTCTATTCCGATAAATAAGCCCTTGCCGCGGATTTCCTTCAGATGTTTGGATTTTATTTCTCTTAACTTCCCTCTGAAATATTCCCCCATCTTGTAGGAATTCTCAACAAGCTTTTCTTCTACTAATACTTTTAAGCTTTCTCTTGCAACAGCCGCCGCAAGAGGATTTCCACCGAAAGTTGATCCGTGATCCCCTGGTTTGAAAACACCTAATATTTCTTTACTCGAAAGAACAGCCGAAACAGGGTAACATCCACCGGAAAGAGCTTTTCCAATAATAGTTATATCGGGACGAATATTTTCATACTCAAATGCGAACAGCCTGCCGCTTCTTCCCAAACCGGATTGAATTTCATCGGCAATAAAAAGTACATTATTCTTTTTGCATAAATCAAATGCCTTTTTTAAATATCCATCAGGAGGTACAATTACTCCGCCTTCGCCCTGAATGGGTTCAACTAAAAAGGCTGCCGTATTTTTAGTAATTGCTTTTTCCAAGGCTGCAATGTTTCCGAATTCAATAATTTTAAAACCGGGTGTGAATGGCCCAAAGCCTTCTTTGTATTGGTCTACGGATGAAAAACTTATAATCGATATTGTTCTGCCTGCAAAATTGTTAATGCATGTGATAATTTCCGCTGAATTTTCATCAATACCCTTAATCTTATATCCCCATTTTCTTGCGGCTTTAAGAGCAGTTTCTACGCCTTCTGCACCTGAATTCATGGGCAGTACGCAAGAATAGCCGGTTAATTCGCAAACTTCTTTGTAAAAAAACGGGAGTTGATCGTTCCGGAATGCCCTGGAAGTAAGTGTTACTTTTTCGGCTTGCTCTTTTAACGCTTTTACTATTCTTGGATGGCAATGACCCTGGTTTACAGCAGAGTAAGCAGCAAGGCAGTCAAGGTATTTATTCCCTTCAACATCATAAACCCACACGCCTTCGGCTTTGTTTATTACGACATCAAGAGGATGGTAATTATGTGTTCCGTATTTTTCTTCTAACTCAATGAAGTCTTTTGTCAGCATAAAAATCCTTAATATTGTTTCAATGGATAATGATTGTGCAAATTTATCAAAAATTGATGAGATTATGAACTTTTAGGCTGAAAAAACCACCCATTTAAAGCAGTATTATGTCTTTATAAATTTCAAAGCAAGCGGAGGAAGCAGGTTGATTCTATAATAATTTAATAACTATCTTTGTATGGGTAATCTTGTTTTATAAAGTTAAGCGTGTTAAAAAATGAGGCAATTTCCTTGAAATGGAAACAACGCTTCCTATTTAGAATCATTCTTAGAAAAAAAATTTAATTATTGATATTTATAATGGTATAATAATTGTTTATCATAACTGATCGAATGATTTCTTGTATTACTTAGTGCAATGAATGATTTCTTTTACCCACGCGTGGATTATATATCTTTCAGCATCTAAAATGAATACTCTGTTTTCTTAATGAAAGGATTAATTAATTATGATTGAGAACAAAATAAACAGACCGGTTTTGTTAATAGGGTTTACATTACTTTTTGTAATTATATTGTCGCATTTTTTAAACGGCATTACAATTTTCGGATATACTGTAAAATCGGTCGATTTATTTTCTGATGTTAAGCCTGATTCACTTGTAAGTTTAAACTCTAATCAGTTTAAGCAAAAAGAAATTTACCGCATTCAGGAGAATCAAAATAATACTGTAAATAATGCTGTGCAATGCCAAAATTTTAATAGCTCTTCTCTCACTGCAAGTGTCTCTTATGATTTGATAAGTCATATCTTGAACAATAATAATTCTAATGAAAGTAATCCGGAATTTGTGCCAAAGGTACAAGTGTCACAGGTGCAGGGAGTTCCTAATACAAATGTTCAGATTGAGGGCAACATAGACCAGATGAAATACTTTTTTGAAGCATTAAAGAATTCCAGGAACAGCCGCATAAGGATCGCCCATTACGGGGATTCGGCCGTTGAAGGTGATGCTATTACTGCCGATGTAAGAAAGACAATGCAGAGTGCATTCGGCGGAAAGGGAGTAGGATATTTATCAATTACTTC
>PLNZ01000325.1 GCA_003142915.1 Ignavibacteriales bacterium
ATCGCCGATACCATTAAAGGCTATGGTGTTAAAATGATGGAAAATAATCCTGAATGGCATCATAAATCGCCCAATAAAGATGAACTGCAAATTATTTTTGAGGAATTAAGTTGAGAAAACAATTTGTAAAAACTGTTGAATCGATAATGGATATTGATGATAAATTAGTAACTCTTTTAGGCGATATAGGGGTCTTTGGTTTTAGAAATGTTTTTTCAAAGTACCCCGATAGAATCTATAATATTGGCATTTGTGAACAAGCTGCCACCAGTTTAGCTGCAGGATTATCAAAAATTAATTTTATTCCCGTATTTCATAGTATAGCACCTTTTGTCGTCGAAAGAGCTTTTGAACAGTTAAAAGATGATTTCGGTTATCAAAAACTTAGGGGAAATTTCGTTAGTGTAGGTGCTTCATATGATTATGCAGGGCTTGGCTGTACGCATCATTGCCCGGGGGATGTTGCACTTTTGAAGACTATACCTGGACTGAATATAGTCGTACCTGGGAGTGATAGGGATTTTGATGAATTATTTCGCACTGTATACGCAGGACCTAATCCAAATTATTTTAGGTTGGTAGAAAAAGGACATTCCTTGGATATTCCGGTAATTTTTGGAAAGGGTATAAAGATAAAAGATGGAGCAGATGGAATAGTTATTGCTATTGGTCCAATGTTAGAAAGAACTATTAATGCTTGCTTAAATGTAGATGTTACAATTCTATACTATACAACATTATCACCCTTTGATTCGGAATTACTATCAAAAGAGTTTAGAAATAATAAAATTGCTATTGTCGAACCCTTTTATGAGGGGACTATGACTTTTGATATTGTATCCGCTCTCAAAAACAAATCTGTAAATTTATTGACCATTGGAGTTCCAAGAAGATTTTTGACGAATTATGGTACTGATTTGAATCATGATATTTTGTGTGGTATTGACACAGAAAATATTAAAATTCGTTTGGAAGGTTTTTTTAATGTTAAGAGTTGATTTGTTGGAATTGGGAGGGGAAAATTGTTTATTTAATGTTTCGGTAAATCAGTTAGAGAATAAAACAATATTGATCACAGGCGCATCAGGAATTATTGGAACACATTTTCTTTTTGCTCTGAAGTATATTCAAAAAATATTCGGCATCCGGGTTAAAGTAGTAGCAATTGTTAACAAGGGAATTCCGGAACATCTCGCAGTATTTCTAAACGACAGTTCAATCAATTTTTTAGTTGGCGATTTAGCAAATGAACTATTTGTTAATAAACTTCCTAATGCTGATCTGATTATTCATGCTGCAACATATGGACAACCAGGTATGTTTATGGAACATCCTGAGGTTACAATTAAACTCAATACTTATGTTACTTTAATACTGCTGGAGAAAGTACTAACAAGAGATGGGAAATTCCTTTTTATAAGCAGCAGTGAAGTATATAACGGGTTGTTAAATCCGCCTTTTACGGAAGACCAAATTGGAACTAGCACACCGGTCCATCCGCGTGCGTGTTATATTGAATCCAAACGTTGTGGTGAAGCGATCGTAAATGTTTATCGTAATAAGGGATATAACGCTAAGTCGGCAAGGTTAAGTTTAGCATACGGCCCAGGAACACGGTCTGGAGATAAAAGAGTCTTAAATAATTTTATTGAAAAGGCTTTGATCGAAAAAGAAATTAAATTGTTAGATAAAGGAGACGCAAAACGTACTTATTGTTATATTTCGGATGCAGTAAACATGATATGGCAGATATTATTGGAAGGAAAAGAATGTGTGTATAATGTTGCTGGTTTTTCTTCCATTACAATCGCTGAACTTGCGCTCCATATTGGAGAAATTTCGGGTGTAAAAGTAATATTCCCTGATAATGTTGGAAACGGAATTTTAGGTGCTCCCGAAGATGTGCGACTTGATATTTCAAGATATATTACTGAATTTGGGAAAAGAGAATTTGTTGATTTGGAAATTGGATTAAGAAATACAATTGAATGGCAACGTTCACTTTATCTGCAATAATTTGAATCAAAAAGAATTTGAGAGAAAGCATATAAATTAAATATGAAAAAGACGTTTATAATTAACCCAACTGATATTGAAGAGGTTTTAAAATCACCTCTTTCAACTGCTTTAAGAGCTGAATGTGAAAAATTAAATTTATGTTATGAAGAAATTACTTCGGAAGAAAGAGACAACTATATACTGGAGGTAATAAACATTCTCTTTAATAATAATAATTTAGACAAAGATTCAAAACCGGCAGGTGAAGTTAGATTACAAGAATGGGAAAATGGATGGAATGAAAATCTTGAAGCTCTCAAAAATGGGAAAAACGTTAATGACCTTGTACCCAAATATCCCAGCAAACACAAGTTAGTCCATTGGAGACAAAGAATAATCCGGCCTCTTGTACCCAATTTTGATTATAAAATTCATTGTTTATTAGTTGATTGGGCAATAGAAAATTTTTTAAATACTTCAGATACAATTTTTGAGTTTGGATGTGGACCAGCATATCATTTACTAAGAGCACGAAAATATAACCCTAATGCAAAGCTAGTTGGATTAGATTGGACAAAAACTTCTCAGGAAATTATAAAACAGATTTCAAATAATGGCATAGATATGAACATTGAAGGCAAAAACTTTAATTTTTTTGAACCCGATTTTTCTATTGATGTGCCGGCAAAAAGCGGCTTTCTCACAGTTGCAGCTCTTGAACAAGTAGGAAATCGTTTTGACCAATTCTTAGAATTTGTTCTTCAAAAAAAACCAAAAATTTGTGTGCATATTGAACCGATTGATGAATTATTAGATCAATCAAATCTCATCGATCGTCTTTCAATCCTGTATTTCCGGAAAAGAAACTATTTGTCGGGTTTCTTACCAAGACTGCATCAACTTCAAGAGGAAGGAAAAATTAAAATTTTAAAAGAGCAGCGAACTTATACCGGCAGTTTTTTCATTGAAGGGCATTCATTAGTGGTGTGGTATCCACTTTAAAATTATCATTTAATAATAATAGGATTTAATTATGAAAATATTAGTAACGGGTGGCGCTGGGTATAAAGGTGTTGTTCTTTTAAAAAAATTATTAGAACGGGGCCATGAAGTTGCAATTCTTGATAACTTTATGTACGGATTTGATTCTATTCTTCATATAGTTAACGAGCAGAAGCTTTCTATATATCAACTTGATATTAGAAATATTAGCGCTTCAATTTTATCAAATTATGATGTAATATATCATCTGGCCGGTATTAGCGGCATGCCCGCTTGTGCAGCAAATCCTGATTCAGCTGAAAATATCAATGTAGGCGCAACTCGCAAGTTAAATTCTCTACTGCTAAAAAACCAATTATTAATTTATGCGTCAACAACATCATTTTATGGAGCTTCAGGACAAGGATGTGATGAATCAATTATTCCTGATCCTGTAAGTATTTATGGTAGAACAAAACTTGAAGCTGAAAAAATTGTTATGGAACGTGAAAATTCAATATCTTTAAGATTTGCTACGGTTTTTGGTGTTAGTCCCCGAATGAGAAACGATCTTATTACAAATGATTTTACTTATAAAGCGATACATGACCGTAGTCTTGTAATTTTTGCAGGTCATTCTAAACGTACATTTGTTCATATTGATGATGCAGTTAGCGCATATTTATTTGCATTAGATAATTCTCAGGAGATGGTTAACAATATTTATAATGTTGGAGATGAGTCGCTAAACTATTCAAAAAATGATATTGCTAAAACCATAAGAAAATATATAGAGTTTGAAATTATAGATTCAAGCCTTCCTGATTTAGATGTTAGAAATTTTTTAGTATCCTTCAAGAAAATAAAACAAGTGGGTTATAAAACACAACGTACTCTTGATGATGGTATAAAAGAATTAATTAAGCTATACAAATNNACAAATTTTATGAAGTTTATTCTCATTATAGAGTAATTTAATCGCTAAACCTTAAGCGGGCAATATTAAGGTATTGACTCTCTATTAAAATGTTAGAAATGTCGAATTATTTACAATGGTTGGTATCGAATATCTCAAATATGTAAACAACTATATTATTATCTGGAACAATAACCATAATAAAATCTCAAAATTGCCCGAATCAATCGAAAATATAATTAGCAACAAAAGCTAAAAAAAGAGATGTTATCTATGAATCCATTGATATCGTTTGTTATTTATACTAGAAACGATTCTTATATGGGAAATTCTAATGCAAGGTTAGAGACATCGTTGAATTATTCTGCAAGTTTACTAAAGATTCTAAACAAATTAAATCAGACGGAATTTGTTGTTATGGATTGGGGAAGTGAAATACCATTACATACAGTTCTTAATCTAAATGAGTATGCCAAACAGATTACTCGATTTTTGCTTGTTCCACCATTAGTTTGTTCCGGTGTTAGTACGGAAACTGATTTTCCCACATCTATTATTTTAAATGCAGGTGTCAGACGAAGCAAGGGTGATTTCATTGCGCAAAGTGCTTCA
>PLNZ01000114.1 GCA_003142915.1 Ignavibacteriales bacterium
AGTTTTCGTGTGTTTTTAGTTGTTAGAAACAACTCTTTTTCGAGACAAAAGCATGAAAGCTTCTTCAAATAGTTATCAATATATATAGAATTTTGCTCATGAATGGGATACATAAATGCACAGTGCATATATTTATTCTTTAATTATCTAAATGATGCAATAGTAGTGCATGCTGTTAAAATTACTTAAAAATAATTGGAGATTATTATGGATGTAACAGGATAGATTTTCGATACCAATATGCAAGTAATTATAATTTACATTTAGATTACTTCTTACTTTAAGTTTTTATTCTCCTGTATTTGACCAATTTAATGAACATAGCTTTTTATTTTATTTCTCTATTAGTTTGTATATTTTTATATAATTTTATTTCTATAACAATGTATTTATAACCATGCCATCTTCTACTGAAGCTCAAGCCCGTATCAAAATAAACAAACTCCTTGAACAAGCTGGTTGGCGGTTTTTTGAGGAAGATAGTAAATCAGCAAATATAAGTTGTGAGCATCGGATAACTAAGAAAAAATATAATGTTAATGATCTTGGAAATGATTTTGATAAAGTTGAAAATGGATTTATCGACTATCTTTTACTTAATACTGATAAACGTCCCATCGCGCTTGTTGAAGCAAAAAAAGAAAGTATCAATCCACTTGATGCCAAAGAACAAGCACGCGAATATGCTCGTAGCTTAAACATTCGATATATATTCCTCTCAAATGGTAATATCCATTATTATTGGGATCTTCTCAATGGTAATCCGATCCGTATGTCAAAATTTCTTTCAATCGAAGAACTAGGTGTAGCTCAAAAATGGCAGCCTAATCTTGAGGGAATGGCATCCCTGCATATTGATGAAAGTTATGTTGCGGTATCTCAAGATTCCAATTGGCTCAGTTATTCTGATGAAGAGAAAAAACTTGCCAAGATTAATAAAAGTATTCGGGTTCTGAGAGATTATCAATTGGATGCTGTTTATATTATTAAAAAGGAATATTCTAAAGGGCTAAGAAGGTTCCTTTTGGAAATGGCAACCGGTACTGGTAAAACTCTTCTTTCCGCTGCAATTATTAAAATGTTTATCCGTTCCGGTAATGCTGATCGTGTATTATTTTTGGTTGATAGGTTAGAACTTGAAAGCCAGGCTTATACAAATTTCTTTGCCTATCTAAGTACCGATAGTATCAATCCTATTGTGTATAAAGAAAACAAACATGATTGGACCAATGCCCAAATTGTAATAACAACTATTCAAAGTCTTTCTTATAATAATCGCTATCTGTCGGAATTTTCACCTAATGACTTCCAACTTATCATTTCCGATGAAGCTCATAGAACAATTAGCGGAAATAATAGAGTAATATTCGAGTATTTTATAGGTTCAAAACTTGGTTTAACTGCAACGCCTAAAAATTATTTAAAAGGTGTTGATATTAATGAAATGAGTGAAAACGATCCACGTCAGCTTGAAAAAAGATTAATAATGGATACTTACGATACTTTCGGATGCAAGAATGGAGAACCAACTTTTAGCTTTAGCCTGATCGATGCTGTTAAACATCAACCGCCATATCTTGTAAATCCTCATAAGATAGACGCACGCACAAATGTAACAACAGAACTTCTCAGCAAGGATGGATGGAGTTTCAAACTTTTTCGGGAAGATAATCCCGATGAAATAGTCACAGATGCTAACATAGATGAAGAAGATAGTGAAACTTTTTTCAAAGAAGATTTTGAGAAGAAATTTTTCTCTTTGGAAACAAATTCTTCGTTTGTAAAGGCTTTTTTAACTCATGCGAAGAAANNTTTGCCGTAAGTCGTAAACATGCTGAAAAGCTAGTCAAACTTCTTAATGATGAAATAGAAGTATTGTACCCGGGTAAATATAATTCAGATTTTGCTGTTCAAGTAACTTCTAATATTCCAAATGCCCAAAATATGACAATAGCTTTTTCAAAAAATAATTTAAATGGTCTTACCCGGTTTAATTCCGACTTAATTGATTATAAATCATGTAAAACTCGTGTTTGTATTACTGTTGGTATGATGACAACTGGATACGATTGCCCGGATATACTTAATGTGGTCCTTGCACGACCGATTTTTTCTCCTACTCTTTTTATTCAAATAAAAGGTCGAGGAACACGGCTTTTTGATTTTTCTTACGATGATGGTCAATCTAAAATAGTTCAAACAAAAGATAATTATTATCTATTTGATTTCTTCGCCAATTGCGATTTCTTTGAATATGAATACAAGTATGATGAAGTGATTTCTCTGCCTAAACTTTCAGGTGGTGGCGACCCAATTCCATCGCCGCCGGTTGTCGATAAATTTAATTACACTGGCCCTGATTCCATTTTAACTACCGTACAAGAACAAATTGGTCTTGATGGTATGCGAATAGATCGTGAAGCTTTTTCTAGAAAATTTGAAGCAACTGCTAAAGAAGAAATTCAAAAGAACCCTGATCTTGTCTATGCAGCTAGCGAAGAAGAATGGGATGTTATTGAAGATTTTGTCAAAACAAAAATATTTAATAAACCTAAAGAATTCTGGAATCAGGAGAAACTTCAAGAAGCCTATGGTGTCGATAGAAGATTGTCTTTGCGTGAAATAATCCTAAAAACCCTTGGTAAATTGGATCGCTTCAAATCTCGTGATGATATCGCTGATGATTATTTTGAAAGATTCCTTTCAACTGATGGGATTGATGGTTCCAAATATTATGAGCTTAGAACACTTTTTAAAACTTATTGTCTCTTTGATGATATTCGTCCAATTTTAGATAGGAAAGAATATGCTCATTTAGCTACTGATTCCAGAATTAATATAAAAGATTTACAAGTGCTTGGCCAGGAT
>PLNZ01000035.1 GCA_003142915.1 Ignavibacteriales bacterium
TTCCCTAAAATGGTATAAAGAATATATTTCCCGTTCGCCTCGTAGAGAGGCATTATTTTCCCCCGCACTTCCTTTTCAATGACCCCAAACTCCTCTTCGAGAGACGCTTGATCGTAGCTGATGTTTAGTGAATTCTGTGCAAGAAATATTGCAAAAGGATTCAGATCATATCCGATAAAATTTCTACCAGCGAGAATTGACTGTAATCCAATAATTCCGCTGCCACAAAATGGGTCTAATACTAAGTGGTTCTCCTTTGAATATTTCTGAATATATCGATCAATAACAAACCAAGGCTTCCTTGACCAATATTTGTGGAGTTTAGCGACACGAGAATATTTCTTGTCATGTTCAATGGCGTTTACGTCAATTAAATTATTTACAATTTGTGGAAGAGTTAGTGACATGTTATTTCTTTTGAAAAATTAAACAGTAGTGATGAAGTATGTTACTAGCCCATGCCGAAGGGTAACCATATGGAGCAAGCCCTACCTTATCCTGTATCCAGAGTTTTTCATCCTTAAGTTGATATTTCTTTGAAAGAATCCGCGCCAAGTCCCATGCCAATGGATACATTTTGCCTTCTTTTTTAACATTTTTTACAATAACCGTGAGATAACCACCGTCTTTAAGTAGTTCGTAAATATCGAAGTAAATTTTGGCTAATCTCTCTAAAAATAAGTCGTAGTCTTCGATATTGCCCAAATCATCTTGGTGCTCTGAATAATTTACATCAAAACCATTCTTGGTTCTATTGATTTTAAAATCTTTTGTGCTTCGATTTAAAACGTTCCAGTATGGCGGAGACGATATCGAGTAAGCTATCTTTGGTATGTTAAGTGTTTTTATTTTTTCTGCGTTTTCATTGAAAATACTATCTTTAAATTCTTNNATTCTGGCGTTCTTTTAAGAGACAGCTCATAGTACTTCTTATTCAATTCAATTCCATAGCCAACTCTACCAGTGCGCTTACAAGCAACAAGCGTGCTTCCGATTCCGCAAAAAGGATCCAAAACGTTTTCGCCCTTCTTGGTGAAAAACTTAACGAAGTCCTCAATCATTGTCGGCGAAAAAGTCGCCGGATGATCTTGAGTAATAGGAGATATTTCGCGTTCTTCTTTTAAGTCTTTTTGTAATGCATTAAAGATAAACCAACTACAACTAAACTTTACCCACTCTTTACCGGTCATATGGTTTAATGGATTGGATAGATCGTACGCACCATCTTGGGGATCAATTAAAATAGCATTAGCTTTTTCAACATCAGCACCAGGATTATACAAAGCAACCTCTGACCATCTTTCTAAGAAGCGATCGGGTATCAATTTCTTCTTTGTTTCTAAAATATTGTTGAGTTTCTTTTTTGCCTGCATATTTATTTCTGTATCTAAAACAGGCACAACTAATTTTTTGTCCTTGTAGTAAAGATAATTTCTCGTTTGTTTCTCGCTAGATGATGTCATAAATATATTTATTTAGTAATCTGCTATTGATTTAAATCGCAAATATTCAACATTCTAATTATACTTTGCGGTTCTTTACATATCAAACTGAATTTAACCTATTAAAGCTATCATTTCTAAGCCATAAATTAAACTATTCCCAAAGATATAACAACACTTTTTGATCATGTCAAATCATAGAGTTAAAAAACCTTCATGATCTCTTTCTTTAGAATTCGTAAACGCATATCTTTAGTTCGCATATCAATTTATTTTATAATTAAATATCGCTGGAGTCCTTTTGGAAAATAACATTCCCAAAATACAGTTTCGAGAAGGAATGGGAAAAGCCGCTGATGATGTTATCACGTCACAATATCCATATTGGGGAGCTCTTCTTACTTTTAATGGAATTCTCATTGCAATTTTTGCGACAAGAACTAATAATCTCAACAATCCATATATTGTCTTTGCGTTGATAATCTTGGCATTATTATCTTCCAATTTGATTATTTTAAATTTTCGTGATCGACGTAAATGGTTGGAAGACATTGCAACCATATTTCAAATGCCCAAAGAGCCTAAGGAACAATATGAAGAGTCCATTAGTGTTCAAAAGAAGAAGGCCCTTAATGTTTATAACAAAATCAATAGAAGAGAACGTTG
Source organism: Ignavibacteriales bacterium (assembly GCA_003142915.1). GTDB lineage: Bacteria > Bacteroidota > Ignavibacteria > Ignavibacteriales > Ignavibacteriaceae > FEN-1297. The sequence goes on from PLNZ01000035.1 coordinate 2,109, forward strand.
GGCATTGTGGCTTCTCATTCCCGAATCAATAATTATTATTCTACTTACGATACCGATACCAATAAAATGGTAAAAAATCCATGAGCTTGATACTCATGGATTTTATGTTAAAACAAAACCTATTCTTAAAAAACAGAAAATGGTAACTTAGCCTACCGGCTATTTCATGAGAACTAATTTTTTAGTTGTGACGGAATTTCCCGCACTCAACCGGTAGAAATAGACACCGCTTGCCAGCTTGTTCGCGTTAAACTGAATATGATAGTTGCCCGAAGATTCTTCTTCATTTACTAACGTTGCGACTTCTTTTCCCAAAACATCATAAACTTTCAATGTTACATGCCCTGTTTTTGGGAGTGAGTAATTGATCGTCGTACTTGGGTTGAAAGGATTCGGATAGTTTTGNNTGCACCTGAGATTGCGAGGGTATTGATAAACGGCTTCAAACCGGTATTAGTATTAACAAAGCTTGTGCTATTTGCATCATTCCAGCTTTTACCGTTGTTAGTAGAAAGAAAGACGCCATTCCAGGTACCAGCAAAAATATTCGTGCCGTTGATGGTAAGGGCCGTGACGTAAGTTTCCGTCAGTGCTGAATCAACCGGTAACCAGTATGTACCGTTGTTGGTGGAAAGAAATATTCCGCCACCATAGGTTCCTGCAAATAGATTCGTGTCGCTTGATCCATTGGGGTTCATAGCGACGGCATAGACCTTAGCGCCTAAGAAATTCTCAAGTGAGCTCGTTGACCAGCTTGTGCCATTGTTGGTGG
>PLNZ01000186.1 GCA_003142915.1 Ignavibacteriales bacterium
AGCTCAATTGGATAGAGCATCTGACTACGGATCAGAAGGTTTGGAGTTCGAGTCTCCACTGGTGCACATTATCATTGCTTAAAATAAAATGATTTAGCCCCATTGTTAAATCCAAACTTCTTTTATTTTGAAAATTCCGGGAACAGTTTTTATAAATTTCATTATTTGACAAACTTAACTAAAAATGAGATACGGCTTACTGGTTATTTTTACAAAGCAAAACCAAACAACATATAATTTCGGTTAAAAAAAATAATCAGAAAGACTGTGAATGATATTTAAAAATCTTCTTTTCAAGATACTGGTCTTTTCTATTTTATATTTCCATTTTTCCTTTTCGCAAACACCGGAGACGATAACCGTAAGAGGATTTGTTTATGATAAATCTACGGGCGAAACTTTAATCGGTGCAAGTGTTTATATCCAGGGAACTCAACTCGGATGCAGCACAAATAATAACGGATACTTTGTTATATCAAACGTTCTGCATGACAGGCAAAAATTAATTATTAGTTATATAGGGTACAATAACTCCGAAAAAGAGATTAATGCAAATAATGAAAAACAAATCTTAAAGATATATTTAATACCAACGGCTTATAAATTGGGTGAGGTTCTCGTCAAAGGCGATTCAGTGAATATAGCGGATAAATTATATGCAAAGCCGCTGTCAACAATCGAAATGAATTCCCAACAGGTTAACGAAATTCCGAAAGTAATTGAAGCCGATTTGCTCCGCGCTCTTCAAACAATGCCCGGAATCACTTCAATTTCAGATTTTTCATCCGCAATATATGTTCGCGGTGGAACTCCCGACCAGAATCTTTACCTAATTGATGGAGCGGAAATTTATAATCCCGAACATGCTTTTGGAATCTTTTCAACTTTCAATACGAATGCAATCAAAAAAGTTGATGTTTCGAAAGGAGGGTTCGGTGCAGAATACGGCGACCGCCTTTCGTCTGTAATTGATGTTACAAATCTCGACGGCAATAGAAATAATTTAGAAGGTGATTTTAATTTAAGCCTTATTGCCGCTTCATTAACTTTGCAAATGCCAATCGGCTCAATCGGTTCTTTGTCGGGCTCGTTCAGGCGGACATACATCGACCAGACATACTCAAAATTTATTAAAAATCTGCCCGATTATTATTTTGACGATGGTAATTTAAAAGGTTTCTTTCAGCTTGGCGATAGAGATAATCTTACTGCCAGCTATTTTGGCAGCAAGGATAATCTTAATTTCCAGGTGGACAACAGTTCGCCGCAAAGTCCTCATGTCCTTTATGACTGGGGAAATACATTAGGATCGCTTAACTGGACGCATCTTCTTAGTGACAGAATTTATACGAACTTTCTTCTTACCGGCACCGAGTTTAAATCTAATTTTAATTTAAATGAGTCTCAGCCGATCCAGGAAATTAATTCCCTTTCCGATTATTCCGGAAAAGCTTCTATTGATTATTATATTTCTAATGATTTTACTCTTAAAGCAGGCGCTGAATATAAGCTGCTTCATCTGCTCTATAATTTTGATTGGGACGCAGGATTAGTTGATATTGACTACCACGCACATGAGATAAATGCATATTCAAGCTTAATCTGGCAGCCGGACCCGGTATGGGATATTGAAGCCGGTTTCAGGTTCAACCAATTTACTTCTGATAAAACTTTTACAAATTTGGAACCTCGCTTTTCTCTTAAGTACAGGCTGAATGAAACAAGTAGCTTANNTTATATGATCAATACCTTGACAGCATCGAAAGGCTGTTTTTATCAAGCATCTGGGTAACCGCAGATAAAAACATTAATAGCTCCGCAGCAACGCATTTCATATTCGGTTATGAAAAGCAGGTAAACAATTATTTTGCTCTCGATGTAGAGACGTATTTAAAGAATTATAAGAATCTTTATATTTTTAATCAAAATTACGAGGCGGAAATTACGCCGAGCTATTACCAGGCTAACGGTAACCCTGTATATACTTCAACACAAGATATATTTACAAGAGGCGACGGCAGGTCGTACGGACTGGAACTTATGCTTAGGAAAGATATTGGGGCGGTTTCCGGATGGCTTGCCTATTCTTTGTCTCAAACAAAATATACTTTCGACGGCATTAACCAGGGAAATGCATTTGAGCCGGGTCAGGACAGAACATCGGTAATAAATTTTGTGTTGAACGGAAACGTAAGCGATATATTCAAAGGCAACTGGAACGGGAGCGAAACAAAATCATCTTCAAACTGGATACTCGGCTTGAACTTTATTTATACTACCGGGCAGCCCATGACTGTTCCAGCATCGGTCTATTTCGTAAACACGCTGCCTGATTGGAATAACTATAATACCGGCAGCCAGGACCTTCCCGGATACAAATTATATCCCGGCGCTATTGATACATACCGGCTGCCTGATTATATAAGAATGGATGTTAGCATCACATGGGAAAAAGATTACGGAACCTGGTCGCTCGCCCCGTATCTGCAGATATTCAATATAGGCGACAGGAAGAATGTCTGGTTTATTACTTATACGGGCAATAATGTAAACGGCGCAATCGTACAGAATGTAAATACGGTAGACATGCTTCCGTTTCTTCCGAGTCTCGGCGTAACTATTAAATTTTAAATTACCAAACAGGTTCGGGAAAATGAATAATATTAATCTGTGTTTGCGTTTTGATAAATTGAAATGAGGTTTTTGATGAAAACGATAAATATAATAATGCTGATACTAAGCTCAATTATTTTTATGGAATGCGGCAGGCCCGGTGTAAATATAAACGACACCGCTTACGAACCGAAGATTACGGTTGAAGGATATTTATATTGTGGCGAAACAATAAAAGATTTCCGGCTCACAAGGAACTTTGCTATCGGAGTTCCCATAGACACAAGCAGTTTTTACCTTACTCCATCAGGTAACAATGTAGCTATAACTATAAA
>PLNZ01000457.1:0-743 GCA_003142915.1 Ignavibacteriales bacterium
TTCTGCGTCCTGATCGTTGCTTACAATCTCAAGAACCGTCTTGCCGATCTTTATCGGATTCAGCCTTGATACAGCAGGTGTACCTTCCAGGAAAATGATACGCTCAATGAGCCATTCGGCATGGTGCATCTCATCCATTGCCTGTTTTTCTATCGCTTTATGGAGTTTTCCATAACCCCAATTGTCACACATCTCCGAATGTACCATATACTGGTTAATTGCAGTAAGTTCATCGGCTAAACGCTGGTTTAGAATTGTGAGTAATTTTTCATTGCCTTTCATCTTTGTTCTCCGTTAAATTGTAAAATACCTTCTTTTAAGGTCTATACTTTAAACTCAATTATAAACTACATAGAGTTATAAAGTAAATCAATCGTACAAAAGGATGAAAAAGGGACTACATCTTTTGAGTGAGCCGGTACATTCATCATTGCAAGTGTTTTGCAAATTCAGATGCCGATTATAAGCAAATAGAAGAGTTTATTCGATACCTGGCGAGCCGCTATTAACCGTTAAAACAATTGTGCCGGCTGGTTCCATAGTTGATTCCTTCTTTATTTTTCAATCAAAAAGAGACCGGTTTTGTCAACCCGGACCTGTATATTTCTATAATGATTGAACAACTCGGTTTCATAATTCATACCTATTGGTTGAGAAGGGTCAAACTCAGGGATATTTTTTATGGATTCCTGCGAAAGATTCAAGTAAACTTTTGATTCGTTACTATCTATACGATTGATCCA
>PLNZ01000457.1:772-5162 GCA_003142915.1 Ignavibacteriales bacterium
TGTATTTTTATTGGTAATTGTTGCAAATGGAACCATTCTTATTGGCCGGGTGTAAAATCCATTTTCCCAATAATACTGCAACGAATAATGATTAAACAATTCTATTTCGTTTTGACGGTATATAGGTTTTTCAGTATCAATTTTGGGACTGTTGCTTACTTGTTTCATTGTGAAGTTTACATGGAATCTTCTTGACTTCCAATCAGTACCACCAAGTGCCGCCTGCGGAATAAGTAAAATCCGTTCAGACATCCAATAACCTGCTTTCACAACTAAGTAACGGATTGACCACGTGATATCATCAAAGTAAAACTCATTCACTTTACCCAACTCACAATCCTTTGCATCGACAGTGCAGCCGACTAAGTTGTTTACGCTACGTTGCATATCTCCTCCTTTTTTAATTGAATGATTTTCCTTTTGCCGGCTTCGTATATTTAATCGCCGCTCTTATACAGATAATCAGTTTCAATATAATCACAGCACGCTAAAGCCCCAAAAGGGTATACAACAAGATCAAAATCTAAAGTTTAAAGGAATTATTTTGATATAAAAAATATAAAAGTGATTCTCCACTAGTGCTTTTATACCTTTAACGGAAAAATATTGCTCCCAATAATCATTAAAAAAAATACATAAGAATAAAAAGTGAAGCAATCGATCCAAAGGATGAAAAAGGGACTACATCTTTTGGACGAGCCGGAACCTCCATTTTCTTATTAACGATTGAGTAAAATCCGAATATTTTTGAGTTTTATACAATCACTCTACTTCTCAGATTTAATAATTGCATCGCTTAATAATTCGGCTATGACAAGAGTAGCAACATCATTTTGAATATCTTCCACTGAATTCAGTTCAGGAGTATCACTTGTTGCGCCCCAAATCATCCGTCCACCGTTCTTAGTTACCCAAAAATCTATTGCGCGACGTTTAACTATTAGTGAATCAGTATATGCCGGATGTTCAATATCGTGGTAATAGACGGAATATGTATTATTAAAAGGATTATACCTTGATTTCGCTTCTGAAGTTACATAACTCTCAACAAAATGAGTTTCCGTTCCGGCAGTAAGATGACTGGATACCAGGATTCCATCAAAACCGTTTTTTTGAACGGTTTCAACAACTTGATTCGTATCCGGTACTGCAGCCGGGAACAAAGTATAAGATGATATTGCTGTAACTCCTTGCTTGGAAAACTCAGCGACAAAAGCATCCTCCCAAATCCGCCGCTGAACAGGATTTTTTCTTATAGAGATGATTAGTATCTTCTTCAACGGAGATTCATGATAAGAAGGATCATTCCATATATCAACAAGTGAAGATGATGAACAACTTTCTATCAGAAACATTAAGCAAAATAATACTGCAGCCAAAATAAATTTCGTATACGCTTTCATAGTGTTTCTCTTTCATTAAATGTGATTCATATAAATATTTATTTTCCACTTATTTATAAGCATAATCTTGGGGCTTTTTCTTCCCAACACATCAAGTTAAACTAACAGATCAAACAAAACAAAAACACAAAGTAACAAGTTGATTAATTGGATGTACCGGGTTGAACTATCCTTACCTCTACCGAATGTACTTTTCGATCGTCAACAAGAGGAATAACTTTATCATAATTCTTAACTCCATCTACGGTTACGCTTAAATCAGCGCTGTCACTATGTAACTGAATAATGGTGATGTTATAGATAGATTTCCGGTAACGGTAGAGCACTTTATATGTTTCCCAATCAGCAGGGAGGCACGGCTTAATATGCAGCTTGTCTACTTCAAGCCTCAGACCAAGTAACGATTCCACGATAAGCCGGTACATCCAGCCGGCGGAACCTGTATACCAGGTCCACCCACCCTGGCCGATATGGGGAGTAAGCGCATAAACGTCAGCCGCGATTACATAAGGCTCTACTTTATATGTGTCAATTTCATTCTGAGATTTTGCATGATTAACCGGGTTGATGATTGCCAGCAGTTCCCATGCACGTTTACTATCGCCTAAAACGGCAAATGCCATCGCCGCCCAGATAGCGGCATGCGTATACTGTCCGCCATTTTCTCTTACGCCGGGTACATAGCCTTTTATATAGCCGGGATTTAAATCCGATTTGTCGAACGGCGGATCCAAAATTTGGATGATTGCATCGTTCCGGCGGACAAGGCGTTTATCAAACGCATTCATAGCCATTTGCGAACGTTTTACATCCCCTGCGCCGGAAAGTACTGACCAGCTTTGCACGATAGAATCAATCTTGCATTCCGGATTACTCTCCGATCCGAGCGGCGAGCCATTGTCGAAGTAAGCCCGGCGGTACCACTCTCCATCCCAGCCGTTTTGTTCTATATTTTGTCGCACAATTGAGGCTTCCCTTTGGCAGCGTTCAACAAATTGAATATCGCCTTGCGCACCGGCAACCTTTGTGAACTGCATAAGTACTTCATAAAGGAAAAATCCTAACCAGACACTTTCGCCTTTACCCTTTTTGCCGACCATATTCATGCCGTCGTTCCAGTCACCGCTTCCAATTAAAGGTAAACCGTGTTCACCAAACCTGAGTCCTCTGAGAATGGCTCGTACACAGTGCTGATACAAGCTGCCTGTTTCTTTTGACCTGTTTGGAAGATCATAATATGAGTCGTCCTCATCTTTTAATGTGCGGCCTTCCAGAAAATTTACCGGTTCATCCAGAACTCCGGTATCCCCGGTGCTCAGAACGTACCGGCATGTTACTAATGGCAGCCAGAGGTAATCATCGGAACAATGAGTTCGCACACCCCGGCCAAGCGGCGGATGCCACCAATGCTGTACATCTCCTTCCTGGAATTGACGGCTTGCAGACAGGAGTAGATGTTTTCGTATAAGGCTGGGCTCGGAATGAATCAGCGCCATTACATCCTGTAACTGATCGCGAAAACCAAATGCACCACCGGATTGGTAGAATCCGCTCCGCGCCCAAATGCGGCATGCTAAAGTTTGATACATGAGCCATCCGTTTGTAAGTATATTGAGTGAAGGTTCAGGTGTATCTACCTGCACGGCACCGAGTGTGTGCCTCCAGTACTGGCGTACTGATTCTAATATGTTTTGCGCAGCAATTGACCCACGGAATCGTCGAACTAACTTTCCAACCTCATCATAATTATTGCCAACGCCGAGTTTAAAGATGATTTCACGCTCCTCTCCATCGTCAAGTTCGAAAGGGACCTGGATTGCAGCGCAGGGGTCAAAAGCGGCTCCTGTCTTACCGGAAAGATGCATACGGGTCATTGCTGCCGGATTTTGAAGCGTGCCGTTACGCCCAAGGAATTCTGTGCGATCGCAGCTTAATGTATGAGTCGCATCATCCGTTTGAAAGAAGGCAATCCGGTCAGAGAATTCCGAATTATATGAATTTCGTGCATAGATTGACCCGCTGCCGGAATCAATTTCGGTAATTACGTGCATGCTAAACTTCGGGTGTAGATCGCCCAGCAACAGTTCCACATAACCTGTGGCAGAGAGTTTACGAAGCCTTCCTGAACCGTTCCGCACTTTCAATACCGAAAACTTAACAGCCGTATCCATTGCCACATAAACCCACAGCTCGGAGTGGATGCCATCCTCTGTGTGCTCGAAAACGCTATATCCGAATCCGTGGCGGCTGACATAAGACCCAACCCCACGGCAGGGCAATGGGGTGGGTGACCAGAAGCGGCCTGTTTCTTCATCACGAATATAAAAGGCTTCTCCGCTCGAATCGCTTACGGGGTCATTATTCCAGGGTGTAAGACGAAACTCATGGGCATTTTCGCTCCATGTATAAGTTGGACCGTTCTCTGAAACTATAGTTCCGAAATTCGGGTTTGCCAGTACATTTACCCATGGCGCCGGCGTCACTTGCTTGCCTGATGTCGTGATTACGTATTCAAGCCCATCAGGAGTGAATCCTCCATATCCGTTAAAGAAGATCAGGTCTTTGCGGGGTAACTCAGAGGAATTCAGTTGTTGGGCATAATAGATTCTAACCGGCTTGAGATGAGGAACCGGTATCTGTGCTATATTGCGTTGTTTTGTCTGTGACTCAAGAGTTCCCCGTTTATCAGAAATGATAACGCGAGAAACGGTTTGGATAAGAATGCGGTCCTCATTCGATATCTGATCTGCTTGCCTGACAAAGATTCCGCCCGGCCGATCAACAATGTTAGCTTCGCTGCCGGCTGCAATCAACCTCATTATTTGTTCCTGTAGTTGCTGCCGGTAACCGGCGTGGTCTTCATTCCAGATTACAAGGTCAACTCTCAGTCCTTTTAAGCGCCAATATGCATGGGCTTGAACTATCTGATGCACCAGGTCGATATTGGCGGGATCTTCAATTTGTAAAAGTATAATAGGTAAATCCCC
>PLNZ01000084.1 GCA_003142915.1 Ignavibacteriales bacterium
GTGTTTACGGTGTCCGGACCGATCAGCGGTTCGATATATTTTATATCACTATAGTCCGGGTTTTTGGTACTGGTACTAGCCCATAGAAGTCTTTGTATAAGAGCGCCCTTATAAGTGAGTTTCTTAAATCTATCACTATTAAAAATTTCTCTATATATTTGATAAGCTGCTTTAGCGCTTGATATAGCAACTTGCCCCAGTACCTTTTTCGCAATTTCTGTTTTCTCTCCTAAGGGTTCTATGAATTTCTGCAGCAGCGGGTCCAACAAGGTATCAATGCGACTTAAAAAGAAGCTTGCCACCGAGGCTATATTTTTAACAGAGTTTCCCTGTTCAGCGCGCGCTTCGAGACCTGCAATGTATGCTTCGGCAGCCTGTCGATAACGGGGTAACCCAAAAAGCAAAGTCACATTAACATTAATGCCCTCGCTGATAAGTTGCCGGATAGCAGGCAAACCTTCGAGTGTTGCCGGCACTTTAATAAGCACATTAGGTCGATTCACATCACTCCATAACCGGCGGGCTTCATTGATAGTGCCCATTGTATCATGCGCGAGATGCGGTGACACTTCCAGACTAACATAACCATCACTAAAGTTAGTTTGTTTATATACCGTATTGAATAAATCTGCGGTCTGCTGCACATCTTCTACAGTCAATGTAGAGTATATTTGTTCGACACTTTTACCATCTCTTACCAGTTTGCTTATGGCGTTATCATAATCATGACTGTCGTCAATGGCTTTCTCAAAAATCGCGGGATTAGAAGTAACACCCCGCAGCCCGTCTTTTTTGATCATTTCCTTCAGCTCTCCTGAAGTCAACATTCCACGACTAATAAAATCCAGCCAGATGCTTTGGCCGAACTTCTGTATTTGGAGCAGTGGATTGTTTTCAATGTCTTTCATCTTCGTTCTCCTGTATTAGTATAAAGTAAAATTCTGATTTTGCTAAATTTTCTTTCTAAAAGAGCAGCCAACTAAGTTCGATACTAAAAATTAGTATAGCTTTATTAGATATTTATTATTATGAATATTTTATTCATTATTTTTTTGAAAATCAAAAAATAGTACGCAAGTTAATAGAATTGTTCAATCGGGCAAATGGATGAAAAAGGGACTACATCTTTTGGGTGAAGATACTAAGTAATTAGTAAGTAAATCCTTGTTTTGACGCAAAAGAGATAGAGAGAATTACTTATGAGTAATTAAATATTAATTTACAAAATTGTATTTATTGTTATTTTTGAATATGGGCAAATGTATTTAATTTGAATTTATATATGAGCATAAGGTTTTGATAAAGAGACAGAAGAAATTCTATTATAGAATATCTTGACAACAAAAACATTCTAAGCTATATTGCAAACGTTTGCGAAAGGATATATAAAATTCGACCCGTTACAATTACCGACATAGCCAAAAAGTTAGGTTTATCTGCTTCAACCGTATCCAGAGCTTTAAGAGATCATCCAGATATCAATTCTGAAACGATAAAGCTGGTTAAGAAACTAGCTAAAGATTTAGAGTATTCTCCTAATCCGATTTGCTTTAATCTAAAAAATAATCGCACAACCAATATTGGTGTAATTATTCCGGAAATTGCGCATGATTCATTTGCAAAAGCTGTGAGCGGAATAGAAGAAATTGCATATCATTCGGGATATACAACCTTAGTATGTCAATCAAATGAAAATTATGAAAGAGAAGTATTAAATTCGAAAATGTTATTGGGTCAGAGAGTTGCAGGTATAATTGTATCTATCTCGCAGGAAACAAAAAACAGCGACCATTTCAGAAACCTGATTGACTTTGGAATTCCACTTGTCTTTTTCGATCGTATATGTGATGATATTAAAACAAATAAAGTAGTAATAGATGACTATAATAGTGCTTTTAACGCTGTTAACTATTTATTAAAAAGGGGATATAAAAACATTGCTCATTATGCCGGTCCAAAGGAATTAGGAATATGTAAAAGAAGGCTGGATGGATATCTCTCAGCACTTAAGAAATCCGGAATTTCTATTAATAAAAAATATATTCGATATGGAGGGATGTATGAAGAGGATGGCTACAAATCGATGGAACTAATTCTAAAAGAAGCTAAAATTCCGGACGCAATTTTAGCAGTAAATGATCCTGTTGCAGTAGGAGCTTTTCAGNNAACAAGGATTAAATATTCCTAATGATATAGGACTAATTGGTTTTTCGAACAACCGGATAGCAAGTTTGATAGATCCTTCTTTGACCACAATAAATCAGCCTTTTTATGAAATGGGGAAAAAAGCCGCTGAAATGCTAATAGAAATGATCGGTAAAGAGACAAAAAATAATAAACCTACAACAGTGACCTTGGAAGCTGAATTAATCATCAGAGGTTCAACAAAATAAATAATTTCACTTTTAAGGTGAGTTAATCAATAAGCTGTTTCTAAAAATGTGGTTTTTAATTTTAATAGGAATAATATCATGAAAAAGTTATTAATACTGTTAATTTTGTTTTTATCTATCACTTGTTATGCTCAAAAATTCGACACAG
>PLNZ01000262.1 GCA_003142915.1 Ignavibacteriales bacterium
GCCCCGACATTTATGTCGGGGATTTATAATCCTGGAACAATTCGGCTTTAGCCAAAATGGCGTAAAATTTTCAACTAAAGCCAATATAAATCGACTATCAATATTAATCGGGTTAAAGCTGCTCTCAAAAACCCCTCTAATAAAATCCGGGTAATTCTACCGGCACCGATAAATCCAAATGTTCTATTGTTCATTTTCTACTCCAGCAATATTTTAATTATTAACTGAAGTTACGCNNTAAATATCATTTGCGTAACTTCAATTTTTAATAACAACTAATTTTTCATTGAAATATTTTTTCTCAAAATATAAAGCAACATTAACCAAACTTATTAGCACAGGTACTTCTACTAAAGGTCCAATTACCGCGGCAAAGGCTTCTCCTGAATTTATACCGAATACTGCTATTGAAACTGCAATAGCCAGTTCAAAATTGTTGCTGGCAGCGGTAAAAGAAAGCGTTGCTGTTTTCCCATAATCCGCCCCAATCTTTTTTCCCATCCAGAATGAAACAAAGAACATAATTACAAAATAAATTACAAGCGGGATTGCGATTCTTACTACATCCAAAGGTATCTGAATAATCAATTTCCCTTTTAGCGAAAACATTACAAAAATTGTGAACAATAATGCAACCAATGTAATGGGACTGATTTTGGGTATAAACTTTTTTTCGTACCACTGCTTGCTTTTTAGTTTTATAAGAGTAAACCGGGTAATAATTCCTGCCAAAAAAGGGATTCCAAGATAGATGAAAACGCTTCCGGCAATCTGCCCTATAGTTACAACTACATGAAACGATTTTATACCAAGCTGTGCGGGGATTACAGTCAGGAATATATATGCGTAAAAAGAATAAAAAAGAACCTGGAAGATTGAATTGAAAGCAACAAGTCCTGCGGCATATTCGGCATTCCCTTTGGCAAGGTCGTTCCAGACAATAACCATTGCGATACATCTTGCAAGTCCTATCATAATTAAGCCTGCCATATAAGCAGGGTAATGTTGAAGAAATATAATTGCAAGAACAAACATTAGTACGGGGCCGATAACCCAATTTTGTACTAATGAGAGTATTAGAATTTTGACATTGCCGAATACCTGTCCCAGTTCTTCATACTTTACCTTTGCAAGCGGGGGGTACATCATTAGGATCAGCCCGATAGCAATCGGCAGGTTTGTAGTCCCGCTTTGGAATTTACTCCAGAAGTTTACTATAGAAGGGAATGAGTACCCGCTAAAGACTCCAAGTATAATTATAATAAATATCCATAAAGTAAGATAGCGGTCTAAGACTGAAAGTTTTTTAATGTTTGATTTCATCATTTATCAGTAAATTATTAGCTCATATAAAGCAAAAGGTATTTAAAATAGCCCAGATATTTATGTTGGGGACTTATAATTCCAAAACAATCCGGCTCTAGCCAAAATTGTGAAATTTTCGGCTAAAGCCAATAATAAATCGGCTATCAATATTCCCCGAGTTAAAACTCGGGGCTATTAAAAAAAATTTTAATAATTATATACTTGAGTTATTAATTGGTTTCAATCCATTTTAAAATTTTATTTTTAATTTCATCCCTTATAATTCTTGTTTCACTTAGCTTTTCTTCATAGCTGCCTTCCAGCGCTGAGGGATCTTTAAAGCTCCAATGTAATTTTTCAATTGTACCGGGGAAGATGGGGCATCTTTCAGCATTGGATTCGTCGCAGACGGTTACTACATAATTAAATCTTTTACCTGCCTTGTAAAAATCAAAAACATCTTTTGTTTTATTGGCTGAAATATCTATTCCTGTTTCCTGCATTACATCGACAACAATTGGATTTAAGATTCCCGCATCCAGACCCGCGCTTTCTCCGGTAAATTTTTTCCCGCCGTATTTATTTAAAAACGCCTCAGCCATTTGGCTTCGGCCGCCGTTATGAATACAAACAAAAAGCACTCTTAAAGTTTCCATTTTAACCTTCTTTGTTTCGTTTTTGAACGAAATGTATAAGCAAAAAAAATTAATTACAGCAGATTATATTTCGATCTAAACTTAAAATTTTCTTTTTATCTTCCAATATTATTTTATCGTTACCAATCCAATAGTCAAGCATTGATAAAACTGAAAAAACCCGAGGGTCTTTTGGTTTGGGATTTATCATATAATTAACCCATTTACCGTTTTTTTCTTCAAGAATAAAGCCCGCTTCCTTTAAAATGCTCAGGTGCTGCGAAACAGTTGAATTTGCCAACCCGAGAAGCTCTCTTATTTCACAAACACATAGAACTCTTGACTGCAGGGCTTTTAATATCCGTAATCGGCTTGTATCGGATAAAGCTTTAAATAATTTTGTATTATCTTCTATCATAATTCATTTCGTTAACAAACGAAATATAAAATACTATTATTTAAAATGCAAGCGGGAATAAATTAATTTTTAAAATGTGATATTTTTAATGTAATATACCCAACCTCCAAGCCTTGGAGGTTGAAATCCAAAAAACATGTCTCTGAATTATGCGGCCGGTAACCGTTATCTCAAATGATGTAAATTGAAAAAAATGATTAAAAATTTTTATTAAAATACTTATTAATAATCAAACAATCGTTTATTTTTAATATCTGAAAATTAAAATTGAAGATAAGAATTATAAAATTATTGAAGCCGCCATTGAATGGTTGAATAATTCTGAAAAGGCTCAATATTAAACCAATTCTTATAAAAAAGGGATATGAATATGCTCTACAGGAAATTTGGCAAAACGAATGAAATGGTTTCCATTCTTGGATTCGGATGCATGCGGCTCCCGCTTCTGCCGGGAGGGGATCCGGCAAAAATTGATGAGAAATTTGCGACTGAACTGATTCGATTTGCAATTGATGAGGGAGTAAATTACATCGATACTGCTTATCCTTATCATGGTAAAGGAATGGGATCGGGTGGACAAAGCGAACCTTTTGTGGGTAAGGTACTTAAGGACGGCTACCGGCAGAAAGTTAAAATCGCCACTAAACTTCCAAGCTGGCTGGTTAAAACCCGGTCCGATATGGATAAATATTTAAACGAACAATTAAAGCGCCTGGGAACAGATACCATTGATTTTTACTTAGTTCATGCTTTAAATACTACATTATGGGCAAACGTCAAAGAAGCCGGTGTTGCTGATTTTTTAGATCAGGCAATTCGTGATGGAAGAATCAGGTATGCAGGCTTTTCTTACCACGAGAAGGAAGAGTATTTTAATGATATTGTTGATTCATACGATTGGTCATTCTGCCAGATACAATACAATTATATGGATGAGGAATTTCAGGCAGGCAGGAAAGGTTTAAATTATGCAGCACAAAAGGGACTGGGTTTAACCATTATGGAACCGCTCAGAGGCGGTAAGCTTGCAGTAAATCTTCCGGTAGAAGTTCAAACAGTATTTAACCAGGCTGATATTCAAATGACGCCTGCCGAATGGGCTTTAAGATGGGTATGGGATCAACCGGAAGTATCTACACTATTAAGCGGCATGAACAGCATGGAGCAGGTTACCGAAAATATAAAAATCGCCGGGAATGCTGCTGAAAACTCTTTCACCGCCAAAGAGAAAAACGTTATTGAACACGTTAAAAATATTTTCAGGCAGAGAATTAAAGTAGATTGTACATCGTGCAGCTATTGCATGCCCTGTCCGCAGGGTGTAAATATTCCGGGATGTTTTAATTTTTATAACAACTATTATATGTTCGGCAGGGAAGAAGCTTACCGTATGCTTCCGCCGGATCAGAGGGCTTCTAATTGTATTGAATGCGGCGATTGCGAAACGAAATGTCCCCAATCAATAAAAATCAGGGAGGAGATGCAAAATGTTAAAGCCATTTTTGAAGCGGCGTAAGATCAGCGTTCGGATCAATTGTCCGGAGCCGATAATAATTTTCTGCGGATCAAAAAAAATAGAATGCGCTTATGCACGTTGATAAACTTCCCGAAGGCATCACCATGCAGCTCTATCTTCACACCAGAGGCACAACCAGTGCAACATGGAGAATTATCTTCTCAAGTTCAAAAAGATGGCTTCACCCTCTTTTTGAACTCGGGGAGTTTCTGGCAATACATTCTATAGACGGGGACAAAGATTGCCGTACACTGGAATTTGACGGCAATCTAAGAGTTTCTTCCTCCGACCTTGTTCTGCGTGACAGAATCATCGGGCTTGCAGCGGCATATCTCATTCTTCGTTTGGGTATTCGCCGGGTTGAAACGGACATTATCAGCTGCGGGGCCGCCGAATGCCGTCGCTCCCAATTTTAAAAACGATTTGGCAATTTCTTTTAATGATGAATTATTGTCTTCAGATGGATTCATTTTTCCAGTGTTATAGAGAAATAATAACTTAGTAACTGAAGTTAAGCAAAATCATGTTTTTGTCAGGTACTTTTAATTTTATCCCCGTAATTTAATTTATTTCCGAT
>PLNZ01000219.1:0-3943 GCA_003142915.1 Ignavibacteriales bacterium
GGTGAATGGCAGCTTGCCCATGGTGTTCCTTATATACGGACGGGATTTTCTTTCGGCGGACTGTTAGGCTTCCATTGGGGATTTGGTTTGGGCATTGATGCCGGTTCTTTAGAATTTAATCTTGCAACCATGGATATGCAATCTTTTGCAGCGCCTAATTCTGCAAAATATCTTTCAGTTGCATTAGATTCACGCTGGATGTTTTAACAATAATCCTCCGAGGTTTTCTGGCATAGCCATCACTATGTGACTTAACCTCGGAGTTTAATCCTGAAAAATCTATTTCCATTGATAGACGGGCTGCCTGCCCGTCCTGCAAAATATTATTGCGGTACTCTCGGCAGGTTGATTAATGCAGCAGCAAGGAATATCAAATTTGCACACCATGCAGTTAGCAGGGGACTTAAAGCTCCGTTCTTTCCAAATGCAAGGCTTATCTGCATAAACACAAGATAAATAAAAGTTACAAGTATGTTTACACCAACCTGTACTGCAAGACCGCCTCTTCTTTTATTAGCTGAAATCGGCAAGCCGAAAAAAACAACAATAATGCTTGCAATAGGGAATGATATTCGTGAATAATATTCAATTAGTGTACTTGTGGGATCATTGCCGGCGCGCTTTTGCGAATCAATTAATTTATTAAGTTGGCTGAGATTCATATTTTCCGGCTTCTGCTGTTTGGAAGCTAAATCTTCTGGCTTAAAATTAAGATAATTTATTTTTAAAGTTGTAAAAAAAGATTCACTTTGACTGTCCATATTTATAGTCCTCTGAATTCCGTTATTTGCAATCCATATATGTGCAACGGTATCATAAATCATATTCTGGGAGTCGATTCTGGATATAATTCTTGTGGGATCATCATTAGCAAATTCTTCAATACTTACCCTGATAGCCTGATTTCGTGAATTATCAAAGTATGCGATACTGACAATTCTTGTTTTGGAATCCTGGAAGAAAATATTACTGCCAAGATAATTGTATCCTGAGTCAAGGTACTTCACCTCAATTTTTTCTTTCGTCTCATTTGCCAAAGGTACAACATAACCGGCAAAATAAATTGAGAATATACTTATTACAAAAGCAGTAATAAGAAAGGGAACCATAAATCTGTATAAACTAACCCCGCTTGCCTTAATTGCCGTCAATTCGCTTAAGCTTGCAGCTTTACCTGCTGTAAACAAAGCTGCAAATAACACGGCAACAGGTGTCATCAGCTTTATTATATCCGGGCTGAATACAATATAATAATGAAGTATAACAGTGAACGGTACGTTTTGATCCAGGAAATTTCCTATATTCTCAACCATATTTATAATTACAAATATCAATGTAAATGAAATTATACCGAAGATAATTGTTTGGAGAAACTGCTTGATGAGATATTTGTCGATAATTTTCATTAAGCCTTTCTTAAAACCCTATTTCCGTAATCACTATCATCATTGAGCTTCATCATTATCCTGTGATAAATTTCGCCATTGCTTTGGTATAAGTTTTTTCAGGAAATTGAAATTTAATATGATGGTTTCCTGTACGGTCTTGGTTGTTAAAATAATTCCCGCAATGCTAAGAAGAATATTAGCAGACCACATTCCCCAGAAGGGGGTAATAATATTTCTATCGGCTAATTTTTCGCCGCCGATTAAGAAAGCCCAGTAGATAACAAAGAAGAATAAACTTATACTGGCAGCTACTCCAAAGCCGCCTTTTCTTACCATAACTCCAAGGGGGGCGCCGATTAAGATAAAAACAATACATGCAACCGGCAGAGCATATTTTTTGTGAATCTCTACCATGTAAGAATTTACCTGTTCCTGGATTGTTTCCTCCGACCGGAAACTTGAGAGTATAATATTTTTTGATGTACTAATTTTTTCCAGCGCCCTGCTGTAAACTATATCCGGATTATGTATCTTAAATACGGGCGTCTGCTCGGAAGCAAAAGGGTTGATGCTGTTTGTTAAAAGATATTTTGACGATTCTTTTTGTAAGCTCTTAAATGAAACATCTCTGATTTTATTTAAACTATCGGCAATGATATACATTGCGTGTGTGCTAAGTTCTCTATCTCCTCTTGTCCCGCCCGGTCCCGATTGTTGAAATGAAAATTGATCGCCATTCATCGTAATACTGTGTTTTTTAAAGAGAAGCTTCCTGTAAAGATCGCTTTGAGTAATACTTGATAGATGTATTTCGCCGTCCCACAAATCCATTAGTAATTTAGACTGATCTTTTGAAAAATAAATTTTTCCTTTGTGGGCAGTTACAATATTAACCTGAGAAGGGTCCGTGTAATCATAAATTACCACGTCTTCAAGATCGTTTGTCTTTTGATTTATTCCTTTGGCAAGAATTGCATAGTTTGCAACTTCCTGCGNNGGCGAAAAGACGCCGAGCTCTAATGAAAGGGTGGGCTTTTGCCTCGAAATATCTTCCATTAAAAGCTTTGCGTTGTGATTTGCATCCGGAAGAACATCATCATTGAACACAAACAACAGGTAACCAACAATAATGCTTGCAATAAACGGTGCCAGCATCATCCTGTAAAGGCTTGAGCCGGATGACTTCATTATAGTCACTTCGTTGTTTTGTGACATATTACCGAATGCCATAAGAGTAGCTACCAAAGTTGCCATTGGTACAACAAGCACAACCATCCAGGCAAGGTTAAAGGTAATTAATTTTATTATTACCCATATATCCAGGCCTTTTCCAATTAACCGGTCGGCAAATTTCATCAGAAATTGTAGAAGGAATATACACATCAAAGTGATTATTGAGAACACGAACGGTACTACATGATTTCTGAGTATATACATTGATAAAATCATGCTGCCAATATATAAAAGCAGTTAAAGTTTAACAAATTACCCAAACCTGAAACCGAAGAATGAAAGCCTGAATCGGCTATAATTAAACGGGTCAAAGAAAGTTTAATAGTAGGCTTTATTATATTGAGCTATAGATATTTGAATTAAAAATAATGTAGTTTAAATATTCCGAATTATAAATCATTTTCTTATGTTATATCTACTGATTATATAAATCTTGGTAGGGCTTAGTTATTATCTTTATTTCATCGCATGATAAAAATATTTTTTTATTTGCAATAATGGATAAAATAAAATCAATCCTGATTTTGGATATAAACATTAAAAAAAATATAACCGCCAAAAACAAACAGATAATTTTATAGGAGAGACGCCTTGGAGGAAATAGTTGACTATATTCAAAATAATATTAATACATTCCAGGAGGAATTGAAAGAATTCTTAAGGATTCCCAGCATCAGTATGCTTCCGGAACATAAAGGTGATATAAATCGCTGTGCCGAGTATGTGGCAGATAAATTACGGAATGCCGGTTTGAGCAGGGTAAAGATATTCAAAACCGAAGGTCACCCGCTTGTCTATGGTGAATGGCTCGGCGCCCCGGGACAGCCTGTTGTACTTATATATGGTCATTATGATGTTCAGCCAATTGATCCAATTGAGTTATGGGATACGCCGCCTTTTGAACCGGTTATTAAAAATGGTAAAATTTATGCACGCGGCGCTACCGATGATAAGGGGCAAATCTTCATGCATTTTAAAAGTGTTGAATCTTTTTTTAAAGTGAACGGAAGCCTGCCCCTGAATGTGAAATTTATTATTGAAGGTGAAGAGGAAACCGGCAGCCAAAGCATGCAATCATTTATTAATAATAATGCGGAACTTCTGAAGTGCGATGCAGTAATAATATCGGATACTGCATTATTTGATGAGGGAATACCAACCCTTACGTATGGCTTGCGCGGGCTTTCGTATATGGAAGTAGAAGTTTCCGGTCCCAAAGCAGATTTACATTCGGGAACTTACGGCGGCGCAATAGGCAATCCTATTAATATTTTAGCGGGGATGATAGCTAAACTTCATGATAAAAATGGAAGAATAAATAT
>PLNZ01000219.1:3966-6775 GCA_003142915.1 Ignavibacteriales bacterium
GGAGCTAAAACCGTGATTACAACAAAAGCCACTGCAAAAATTAGTATGCGTCTCGTTCCAAACCAGGACCCGAATAAAATATCAAGACTTTTTACAAAGCATATTAAAAGGATTGCGCCAAAATCAGTTAAAGTTGAAGTTAGAAATTTAAATGGAGCATACCCCGTGCTCACACCATTAAACAACCCAGCAACAATAGCGGCGGCTAAATCAATGGAAAAAGCATTTGGTAAAAAAATTGTTTTTATGAGAGAAGGCGGATGAGTTCCTATAGTAGCTGTATTCGCAAAAAAATTAAAAGTTCCTGTAGTATTAATGGGCTTAGGGTTGAATAATGAGAATCTTCATTCGCCAAATGAGCATTTTAATTTAAATCATTTCAGGCTTGGTATAATTAGCTCCGTTTACTTTATGAAGGAATTTTCCCTATAAGAATGTACTATTCTAAGAATGATAATTAAAATTTAAAAATTATTTATCTTTAAAGCGGACATTTAGGTACTTAATATCCCTCTTTTTTGATTTTTTTGACTTTTTTAACGCTTAGCCCGACATTTGTTTACTGCGGCATAATTGTTGAAAAATGTTGAGATTGTTTAAGTTCTTTATTTAAGAAGGACCATGAAAAAGTATATTTTATTGATAGTGGTAATCGCTGTTTCTTTTCTGTTTTTTACTTGCGGTAAAAAATCAACGCAAGAAGTGAAAGCTCCCGGTGAGGATGTTGCTGCTTCCCCGAATAAGGATGCGGAAATTCAACAGTATAACCTGGGTGTTAAAGAGTCTCAGGCAGGCAATAGAAATCCCTGCGATACTTTATCATTAATATCTTATGTACTTGCAAATTACCCTCCGGGTTCGTACCTGGTAAATTTTGATAAAACACTTACATTCAATATTCCCAAACCCGCAGTCATTTATCTTGAGCAAAGCAGCGGGACTTATATTTTTGCTCTTGTAGCAAGATCAAAACCGGGTGAGAGGCTGATTGAACCCAAGAATATTATTGGATATGATCAAAGTTTTATCGACTTAGACAGTACAAAACTTGGTACTGCATTTTTTTATCTGACATTATTTAAATGCGATAGCGGTACTTTTATAAAAATCTGGGAGTTCCCGGTCCCTGATGACGGAGGCTTTAACAATATGACTATGGAGAAGTGGGCTTATAACGGAACCCCTTATGTAAAAGTTAATTTTCATTATGCACGCGGAATAGGGCATATTGATTATAACTATTTCCTAATAAACGGACTTACGCAGATTCCTCACTTATTAATGACATATAAAGGAATTGATTTCCAGAGAACTATTGCTAACATTAATAATGATAATTATCCCGATTATTATGAATATCTTTATTATAATTTTGAAGATAGAGTATTTGTTAAAGATTCAATAGCATTTGTCTGGGATGTTAAAGACAGTGTGTATGTGAACACCCGGAATCACCGCCAAACCCGTCCTTATTAATTTTTTTCTTATCTTTACCTTTCTATTTTAGTCAAGGAGTTTAATGTCTGATACTGAATTAAAGGTTGAGACCCTTATACAATATTTTGAAAATTGTGGCTATAAACCGGATGTTGTTGCAGGTAGGAAAGTATTTAAATTTTTTAAATCAACTGATGCAGAAATTAATTCTCTAAATAATGGTGTAGGGTTAAGAGATTTATCGGGTTCGGGAATATTTGAACTTGAAGGCAAAGATGTACTGGATTTCTTTCATAGGATATCAACTAACTCATTAAGAGATGTGCAGGTAAATTCCGTTGCGCAAACAATATTTACTACAGAAAAGGGACGGATAATAGATGCCGCTGTTATTATAAATTTTGACGACCACCAGCTGCTGATTTGCAGCAGTGCGCATGAATCCAAAATAAGAAGCTGGATTGAAAAATATATTATTACAGATGATGTAAGAGTATATAATCAGGCTGGCAAGTATGCGCTGCTTGAGATTTTAGGCCCGCAGGCAGATTCATTTATGACCCTTGTTTGCGGGAATGCCATTAATGAAGTAAGTCTTAATAAATTTAAATCCCTTATTTCCGAAGGTGTATTATTTTACGCAGCAAGGCTTAAGGACAGAAACGGGAAAATAAAATTCTGGCTATGGTTAAATCCTGTAAATGCAATACGTCTTGTAGATTATATGCTGAAATATAAAGGGATTTTTAATTTTAATATAATCGGTGAAGACGCATATAAGGGCTACCGTATTATGCAAGGAATTCCGGCTTCACCAAATGAAATAAATGATTTGTATAACCCGCATGAAGCAAACTTAACCGACTTAGTCAGCTTTACAAAAGGATGCTATATCGGGCAGGAGGTGATTGTACGGCTTAATACTTATGATAAAGTGCAAAAGCATTTAACTGGTGTTTCATTTAGCGGGCCAATTGAACAGACAATTGACTTTAATTTATATGATGATGCAGGTAATGAAGCGGGTATAGTGACATCGATAGTTTATTCAAATAAATACGGGAAAACTATCGGTCTGGCTTATGTAAGAAATGGTTATTTGCAGGAAGAGACTGAATTAATTGCAAAAGATGTAAACGGTAAAATTGTAAAAGTTATCGTGGAAAGCTTGCCGTTTCATTAAAACAAGCCTAAACTATAAGAAAATCGGGTGGATTAGAAAATGACAAAGATTTATACAAAGACAGGCGATAAAGGAGATACCGGACTTCTCGGCGGCGGAAGGATTCCTAAATACTCGCTTAGAATTGATGCTTACGGAACGGTTGATGAATTGAACTCTTTTGTAGGTCTCGCTATTACTGAAGTAAAG
>PLNZ01000365.1 GCA_003142915.1 Ignavibacteriales bacterium
TACTCATTAAAACTCTTAAAGAAAACAAGTATGACCTGGTAATTGATCTTCAAAATAATTTCCGGTCATTTCAATTAAGAAGGATTGTTAAAGCGCCGGCTGTTAAATTTAATAAAATGACACTATCTAAATTTTTTCTCGTCAATTTNNGCTGGATAATTTTCAACTTGATGAAGAAGGTCTTGATTTTTATCTTCCACGCAGCATAAAATCCCAACTCGGCGATTTTAACAAATATATTGGCTTTGTACCCGGGTCAAGGCACTTCACAAAGATGTGGCCAAAACAATATTACGCCGATCTGGGCAACTTATTAATGAGCAAAGGATATATTATAGTTCTATTCGGCGGTAGGCAGGATATTCAAATATGTAATGAACTATCAACTAAAATACCGGGGTCCATCAATCTTTGTAATGATAATAAAATTTTTAACACAGCAATAGATATGAAGAAATGCCGAGCTGTTGTTACTAATGATTCAGGCTTGATGCATATAGCAAGTTCGCTTAATATTTTTGTACTTGCTGTTTTCGGCTCTACTGTAAAAGAATTCGGCTTTATGCCATACAGGTGTAAAAATTCTATTTTAGAGAACATAGGACTTTATTGCCGCCCATGTACACATATAGGAAAAGAGACATGTCCTGAAAATCATTTCCGGTGTATGCTCGAACTCTCTCCGCAATCTGCATTTGATAAATTAAATACAATACTAAAGGCTCAATGAAAAATTTTTGGTTTATTATTTATAACGCTATAGTTGTTCCCTTTCTTTACATAATGATAAATACTGCCGGCTGGTTTGACAAAAAAGTTAAAAGAGGCGTGGTTGGAAGAAAAAGGATATTTGAAGAATTAATTTTAAATGCTGCGGCATTAGACAAATCTAAAAGATTAATTTGGTTTCACTCATCATCGTTGGGGGAATTTGAACAGGCAAAGCCACTAATTGAAGAATTAAAAAAAGATAAGACAATTAATATATTAGTTACTTTTTTTTCGCCTTCCGGTTATGAAAACTCCAGCAAATATCCTTATGCAAATCTAATTTCGTATATACCGTTTGATACGTTTTCAAATGCGAACAGATTTATTACAACAGTCCGTCCCGACCTGGCAATATTCATGCGTTATGATTACTGGCCGAACCTGATTTGGGCAATGAAAAGCTTTAAAATTCCCTCTTTTATTGTAGATGCAACAATGAAAAGTAATTCTTCCCGTAAATTTCTTTTTGCAAAAAACTTTCATAATATTTTATTTCGTGATATAACAAAAATACTAACGGTATCGGAAGCAGATTCCGATGGATTTAAAGTATTCGGCTGTACCGAAAACCAGCTCCGTGTTGTAGGTGATACAAGGTTTGACAGGGTATACCGCAAAAGCATTACTGCAAAAGAAAGGAATTTGATAAAAAACGATATTATTAAAAATAAAAAAGTGTTTGTTGCGGGCAGCACCTGGGAAATGGATGAAGAAGTAATATTACCCTCATTTATCACATTAGCAAAATACGATAAAGATATTATTTTTATAATTGTGCCTCATGAGCCGACATTGATTCATCTGGAAAAGATAGAAAACGAATTTTCAGGGAAAATGAAAACGATACGGTTTTCATTTCTTAATAACTATAAAGGCGAAAGAGTAATAATCATTGATTCAATCGGAATACTTCTTACCCTTTACACATACGCAGATGCAGCTTTTATAGGCGGCAGTTTCAAGCAAGGAATTCATAATGTGCTTGAAGCTGCAGTTTACGGCATACCGGTTATGTTCGGGCCCAAAATAGAAAGCTCACAGGAGGCACAACAACTATTATTACTTGGCGGCGGAATTTTAATTAAAAATAGATCTGAAGCTTACCGCCAGATGAGAAATCTTTTTAGTGATAAAGATTACCGAAATTCCAAAGGAAAAATCTGCCATCAGTATGTACAGAAAAATTTAGGTGCAACTGAAAAAATTCTAAAAGAGATTTACGAAGTAATCTGAAATTTTTGCATTAGTATTTCAATTTAAATATCTTTCTTTAAGGACATTTAAATGATGATTTGCGTGTCCGGCAATAATATATAATATAGAATTCACTGTTATTTGATAATTATTAACATTTCCCCTATTATTAAATACATCTTCGCCAAAACTTTTAAATAATGACAAATTTGCCTCTCTTACCTTCCGGTATTCTTCAATAAGATCGAAAAGTTTCCTGTCATTGGAGTTTGCTCCTTTAACATAGTCGTCCTGCTCAAATCCGGGCAGTACTTTTTTCTCACCCCTTGCAATACACAGCGCCCGGCAAGCAAATATTCTTTCGGTATCCGTAATATGTTCTATTACCTCCTTAATAGTCCATTTACCCTCNNTAATCGCCCTGGCTTGGTCTCTGCATAATTATCTCCTAAATTATTTTATTCTGTTACGATATAATAAAAGATTTATATCTCCATCCGGCAAAAGGATTCGGTCTTTGGCAATTTACAAAAATAAATTCAAAATCTAATCTCTTTGAGCCGTTTGCCGATTCCGGATTCATTTCCAAATATTTACTACAAATTTACCGGAAGAAGCTGCAACTCCGCGGAACATACCGGAAGTATTAAAAGGTGTTGTGTAGTTCCCATTTTTATCCACAGCAATTAAACCTCCGTCGTTCGGCTGTAATTGTTTATAAATAACATAATCTGCGGCTTGCTTAAGAGTCATTCCTTTATACTCCATCAACGCTGATACATTATATGCTACTGTGTATTTTATAAACTTTTCACCCCATCCGGTACAAGAAACAGCACAGGTTTTATTATTAGCATAAGTACCATCGCCAATTAATGGAGAATCTCCTATCCTGCCGGGGAGTTTTCCCGTCATACCTCCCGTGGAGGTGCCAGCCGCTAAATTTCCATACTTATCTAA
The DNA here is from genome assembly GCA_003142915.1 of Ignavibacteriales bacterium. Taxonomy (GTDB): domain Bacteria; phylum Bacteroidota; class Ignavibacteria; order Ignavibacteriales; family Ignavibacteriaceae; genus FEN-1297. The sequence continues at coordinate 2,926 of PLNZ01000365.1, forward strand.
TGCAACACAGCCAACAGTACCATGCTTCCCTGCTTCAAGCTTCTTTCTGTATTCCTGCCATTGTTTATATCTTTCAGGAGTATCAAAATAACTTTGGGGCACAAGTTTAATACCCATTTTTTCTGCAAATTTTTCCGCACCTTCATAAGCAAGCAGAACATGCTGGGTTTTATCCATAACAAGCCTGGCAAGTGATATAGGATGAGGGACATGCTGAACACCTGCAACTGCGCCGCAAGAAAGGTCTCTTCCATCCATAATAGAAGCATCCATTTCATGTGTTCCATCAGCAGTAAACACGGAACCAATTCCCGCATTAAATTGAGGATTAGTTTCGAAATACTTAATTACATTTTCGACTGCATCCATACTAGTTCCGCCATTTTTAAGTATATTCCTGCCTATAGTTAACGCTTCCGATAAAGAGTTTAAATACGACTGTTTTATTGAATCCGGCATGGATTTATCAATAGTTCCTGCACCTCCATGAATGACAATAGTATAACTACTATCCGGTTTTTTAGATATCTTTTTTGACCGTGCCGAATCCAGAGGGTTATAACTCAAATAAAAAAGGAACATGAAAGAAAAAATATATAATGATTTCATTTTTCATCTCCGTTAAACAGTTTAATAAACTCTTATTTATTCAAGTGCCTTTCAAGTTCCGAAATAAATTTTCTTTGAGCTTCCGCAATTTTTTCACGGGCAATATTCGGCGGAAAGAATTCACCTTTATCAACTTCGGGAAAATGTTGTTTTATACCCGAATTAGGGGGCCATTCCAATTCAAAAGTGTTGCTTTGAATTTTTACCGGTTTATTATTTTCATCCCGGAATGCCCATGCATGAACGGTTTTACCATTTTTTTGTTTCACCGAACCGAGGGGTAAAAAATCACCTGCCGGGTCAATTCCTGTTTCTTCACGGAATTCTCTTAAAGCAGTATCCAATAAAGTTTCATTATATTCATGTAACCCCTTCGGAATTCCCCAATAACCTTCATCTTTGTTTTTGAAGAAAGGACCGCCGGGGTGAACAAGAAAAACTTTTAGTTCGCCGTTATTTATCGAGTACATTAA
>PLNZ01000454.1 GCA_003142915.1 Ignavibacteriales bacterium
TGCATACTTCAATCATTGCACTTTTGTTAACGCTACAAAATATGGAATTACTAAGATTCAATACCTAAAAGGATATTTTGTAAATAATGTATTTGTTAATATGAACTGGGAAGGAGAATGCTCAGGTACTTTTTATGTTGAAGATGATCCTCATGTTTGGAAAGGTGTAACTGATATTGATTCTTGTACAGTTCCAAAGGAGGCTGCTTTGTGGCAAACTGAACAAGGTTTCGTACCTAATCAGGATAGTGTAAAATTTCTTACTTCAAATAATATTCATTTTACAGATACTTTGTTGAACCAATATTATAGAGGACAGTTTACACCAGGTTATAGTTATCCGGTTTCCAGCCGTAACTGGGCTCCCTGGGCTGTAGATTCTACAGCTGGTAATATAAGGGTACAAAATATTCCTCCAATATTCTTAAGTAGTTTCACTATAAATTTAGCAAAAGCATATAAAAACATTCAAATTGATTGGAATACCATTTACGACGGAGTTGATCCTAAAATGCATACACCAGGTATTGCCACCCAGGCAAAACTTCAAGAAATGGTAAAATTTTCACAAGCTAATTATGGTGTTGCTCCAAAGGGACAAACTTACGATCCTTCACAATTTACTTTTGGTGATTATAATCCAACTACCATACCTGGTTATAAAACAGAAAATGGGAATGGGATTAAACAGATAAGCGACTTACGAGAAAATTTTAGTTACGATGCAAATATCACATCAACTATTGATGGACTAAAACTTGGTGCATTACATTGGTGGGCTAACGGATTAGCTGGTTGGAACTCTCACGCGGAATTTGAAGCAGTTGAGGCTTATTATAATCATTTGACAATCGGTGGTATTAAACGAGCNNCCAACATTCAATTTGTCACAAAACAATCCGAATCCATTTAACCCAAGTAGGACTATTGATTTTTCAATTCCGAAGGCAAATAAAGTTAAGATTGCTGTTTACGATCTTTTAGGAAGAGAAGTTGCTGTGTTGGTTAATTCAGAAATGAAAGCCGGAAACTATCATGTAACCTGGAATGCAGCGAACAACGCTTCCGGGATTTATTTCTTTACAAAATCTACTCCAAATTTTTCATCTACAAAGAAAATGCTTTTGCTTATATAATTAAATTATTGTATAGTGCTCCTTTAGTTGATGAAAAATACAAAGAGGCTGTTTAAAATGTAGGTCGACCCTTATAATGGTGCATAACTTTATTGAAATTGAACTATTAATTTTATTACGACATCCAATACTTACTTTATAGACAGCCTCCTTTTTTGTAGAAGGATTGCTTATAACGTATTTTATAGGAAAGGGAGTTCATTCACATCAAATAAAGGCTGTTAAAAATATCATCATGAAAAACCTTAATATTAAAGCATTCGGTGGGCTGCTGTTCTTGTTACTCGTCATTGCAATGTCGCTATTCCTTCCGGCGTGGACGCTCGATTACTGGCAAGCATGGATTTTTCTGGCCGTGTTTTCAATGTCAATTTTGGCAATCACCCTGTATCTGATGAAAAAAGACCAGAAGCTCTTAGAGCGACGCGTAAACGGAAGTCCGATTGCGGAAAAAGAGACGATTCAAAAGATAATTCAATCCATCGCGGGAATAGCGTTCATTGCAATCTTCGTTCTCTCCGCACTAAATCATCGTTTCGGATGGTCCGTGGTATCGATGTATATCGTTGTATCGGGAGACGTCCTTGTCGCGCTTGGGCTCCTCATCGTATTTCTTGTCTTCAAAGAGAATACGTTTACCTCGGCGACTATCGAAGTCGGTACTGAACAAAAAGTCATATCGACGGGGCCATATGCACTCGTGCGCCACCCGATGTACATCGGAGCCTTCACCATGCTTATAGGTGTACCTCTCGCGCTTGGCTCATGGTTGGGATTGTTGGCGGTCATTCCAATCGCGCTTGTCATCATATGGAGGCTTCTTGATGAGGAGAAGTTTCTGACCAAGAATCTGTCGGGCTATGCAGAATATCTGAGTAGGGTTAAGTATCGCTTAATCCCGTTCGTCTGGTAGTCATCGTAGACAGATACGGAAAAGCAGCTCAGAAAGACTGGGTTGTTTTGTAGTGTGACTTCTTATAATGTATATTATAGGAAAGCCCTTAACTACAACAACTTACAAACCTAATCAACCATCCGGATTTTGCCAAGTTCTTTAACGCAAATCATTTATAGTAAACTTATGTCTTTTCGAAAATAAAGTCTTTTTATTTATTTCCACGTTTAATACTTAGCAAGCGGGATAATAATTTATTCAATCAAATTATTTTCGAAAGGTACGATTATAGACGAAATATTTTTCTAATTATTCATCTCCTTTTATTTATGAGAATTTCACAAAAATATTGCCGGTTTAGGAAGTTAAAAGTTGGATGTGTACTTAATCAGAAATATATATGACTTCTCCGTTTTTTATGGTCATGTAATTTAAATTTTTGCCGACGTTATAAACAATATCTGAATAATTACCGGTATTAAACAATGCCAAATCTGCTCTCTTACCAATTTCAATACTCCCGCATTCGTTATTCAACCCGATGGCTTTTGCAGCGTTAATTGTAACTGCAGATATAGTTTCTTCAATTGTCATTCCCATTTTTAAAGCAGCGATACTCATTATCAAATTTAAACTGCTGATATTAGATGAACCCGGATTGTAGTCAGTAGACAGTGCAACAATGGCATTCTGTTTTATTAATTTTCTTGCAGGTGCAAAATTATGATTGAGAAAGAAAGATACTCCGGGAAGCAAAACACAGACTATATCAGAATTCCCGAGTTTTTTTATATCTTCATCCTTTATCGCTTCAAGGTGATCAGCGCTGACAACATTATTTTTTAATGCAATATCAACTCCGCCAATACTATTGAACTGATCGGTATGAAGCTTTAACTGTATTCCAAGGGATTTTGCTTTGTTAAAGACAGTTTCAATTTCCGGAATACTAAACGCTGTTAATTCACAAAAGCCGTCACAGTATTTAGCAAGATTATTCTTTGCAACATAGGGGAGCGATTCATTTATTAAAAGATCGATATAAGCTTTATGGTTATCTTTAAACTCAGGAGGATAAACGTGTGCTCCAAGAAAAGTGGGAATAATATCAATAGTATACTTTTCATTCAGATAATGAATAACGCGTAATATTTTAATTTCATTTTCAAAATCTAAACCGTAACCGCTTTTTATTTCAAGAGTTGTTACGCCCTGTGAAATAAAATAATCGATACGGGGAATAGTAATTCCGATAAGTTCTTCAACGCTGGCATTACGTACAGCATTCACTGTTTTGTTTATACCGCCGCCTGATTGAGCAATTTCTTCGTATGATATCCCCTTTAATTTGTCCCTGAATTCATCTGATCGCGAGCCTGCAAAAACAGTATGTGTGTGGCATTCAACCAAACCGGGGAGAACAATCCTGCCGGCAGCGTCAATTATTTCATCTGCTTCAATACTTTTTATTGACACGGTTGGAACAATATCTTTTATGAACCCGTCTTCTATTATTATGGAGTAACCGGTTAATAAGCCTATTTCATTTAATTCCGCACCGCGTTTTACATTCTGACCGAATGTATCTACAGTTATAATCTGCCAGGGATTAGCAACTATTTTCAGCATTTAGCGGTTTGTTTAATTAAATTTATTTATTGTTTCGTTCACAACTCTTACTTCATTATATCCCATCTGTTTTAGTTTGAAGCTTAGGCTTTGTGCATCATTTATATCGCTAAAATCGCCTGCCTCAACTTTATAAAACGGCGGGTCAAAAATTACATAAACAGCCGCATGATCAGTTTTGAAATAGATGTCGGAACGCAGATTATTTGCCTCATCCAAATCATCTGTTGATAATACTAATACCCTATAGCCCGGCAAAGTCTTTATAACTGTTTGAGCTGTATCAGAAGTATTGGGACTTGAATGATACGAATACCATACGTCGGTGGTAGAGGAGTCAACCGGTTTGGCGTTTTCTTTTATATCAATTTTGGAATGGTATTTTGTCAAATCGAAGTTTTCGGAATACCCGGCGCTGTCTGTAACTTCTTTTTTCTTATA